>CAMWWW010000220.1 GCA_947178015.1 uncultured Clostridia bacterium | reverse complement strand
AAAATTCATTCCCCCAATCTGCACGCCCCACTTTGTGCGATATTTGCACCAAATTGTGACATACATCTTGAGGAAAGCAATTTTCAAACACGCTCTAGGCCAGAGGTACAGGAGAGGGATATGGGTATTATTAAAATAAAGGATCTAATTTATGAATATGCCAGACATGATGATGAGGGGAATGTAGAAAGCATTGTTCGGGCAGTGGACGATGTGAATCTTGACATTAAAAAGGGCGAATTTATCGCAGTGCTTGGTCATAATGGTTCCGGCAAGTCGACGATGGCAAAACATATTAATGCTATCCTTATCCCTACAGAGGGAACTGTCTGGGTAGCGGGGAAGGATACCTCAAAAGCAGAGAATATCTGGGATATTCGGCAGAACTCTGGCATGGTATTTCAAAATCCTGATAATCAGATTATCGGGACAGTGGTTGAGGAAGATGTAGGATTTGGACCGGAAAATATCGGTGTACCCACAGAAGACATCTGGAAGCGTGTAGAGGATGCACTTCGCGCAGTTGGGATGACAGCGTATCGCCATCATTCTCCTAATAAGCTGAGCGGCGGACAGAAGCAGCGCGTCGCAATCGCGGGAGTGGTTGCCATGAAACCTCAATGTATTGTGCTGGACGAGCCGACCGCGATGCTGGACCCAATGGGCAGAAAAGAAGTGATCGCCACTGTGCGAGAATTAAATGAAAAAGAGCATGTGACAGTAATTTTGATTACCCACTATATGGAAGAGGTGATCTGCGCAGATAAGGTGATTGTGATGGACAGCGGCAGAGTGGTGATGCAGGGATACCCAAGGGAGATCTTTTCGCAGGTGGAGAAGCTTAAGGAGTATCGGTTGGACGTGCCGCAAGTCACAGAGGTGGCATATGAATTGAAGCAGGAGGGTATTCCGCTGACAGACGGAATTTTGACAATCGATGAGCTGGTGAACGAACTATGTCTATTAAAATTGAAAACCTGAATTATATCTATGGAAAAGGAACGGCTTATGAGATCAAAGCACTGAGCGACATTAATCTCACCATCGAGGATGGAGAATTTATCGGTCTTATTGGGCATACCGGCTCAGGCAAATCTACCCTGATTCAGCATCTAAATGGGCTGGTAAAGGCAGATTCTGGTGCTATCTACGTGAATGGAGAAAACATCTATCAGGATGGATATTCTATGAAAAAACTTCGCGGTAAGGTGGGATTGGTTTTTCAGTATCCTGAGCATCAGCTTTTTGAGGTGGATGTGTTTTCAGATGTCTGCTTTGGACCGAAGAATCAGGGGCTTTCTACAGAAGAGGCGGCCAAGAAAGCGAGGCTTGCTCTGCAGTCCGTTGGTCTTTCAGAGAAATATTATAAACAGTCTCCATTTGAGCTTTCAGGGGGACAGAAAAGAAGAGCGGCTATTGCCGGAGTGCTTGCGATGGAGCCGGATGTGCTGATCCTTGATGAACCGATGGCAGGGCTTGATCCCAAGGGAAGGGATGAGATCCTCGACAAGATCGCCAGACTTCACAGGGAAAGACATCTCACCATTATTCTTGTGTCGCACAGCATGGAGGATGTGGCAAAATATGCGGATCGTCTAATTGTCATGAACAGAGGGAGCGTGCAATTTCAGGGAACGCCGAGGGAGGTTTTTTCTCACTATAAGGAGCTTGAGAAAATAGGATTGTCTGCACCTCAGATCACGTATTTAATGCATGAGTTGAAGAAAAAAGGATTTTCTGTTGATGTGGACGCGGCGACTGTCTCTGAGGCAAAGGAAAGTATTCTAAAGTGTCTGAGGACTGGCAAACGGCCGGAGGGGGTATAGGGATGATTCGGGATATTACAATCGGACAATATTATCCGGCAGATTCTGTGATTCATAAGCTTGACCCGCGAGTAAAGTTGGTCGGAACAATGGTGTTTTTAGTATCCTTATTTCTGTTTCAGAGCTTTAGCGGCTATATCGCTGCAACGGTGTTTCTTGGCTGTGTGATCAAGCTTTCCAAGGTGCCGCTGAAATTTATGTTAAAGGGATTAAAGGCAGTTTTTATTCTTCTGCTTTTCAGCGTGGTCTTTAATTTATTTCTGACAGATGGAGAGACGTTGCTTCCCATATTTGGAAAACTCCGCATCACAAAGGAAGGGCTTAGGCTGGCGGTGTTTATGGCGATACGTCTGGTGTACCTGATTATTGGGACTTCGATTATGACGCTGACAACAACGCCAAATGATCTTACAGATGGCTTAGAGAAGGGACTTCGCCCGCTGAAAAAAATTCGAGTGCCGGTGCACGAGATCGCGATGATGATGTCGATCGCACTGCGGTTTATCCCCATTCTTCTTGAGGAGACAGACAAGATTATGAAGGCGCAGATGGCGAGAGGAGCTGATTTTGAGAGCGGAAATTTTATTCAGAGGGCAAGGAATATGATTCCTATTCTAGTGCCGCTTTTTATCTCTGCTTTTCGGCGTGCCAACGATCTGGCGATGGCGATGGAAGCGCGCTGTTACCATGGCGGGGAGGGCAGGACAAAGATGAAGCCGTTGATCTATAAAACAAGGGATAAAATTGCATATGGAACCTTTGTCATCTATCTGTTGACTGTGATAGGGGTGAATATGGTGAGCAGGGTATTATGAAAAGAGTTCAGTTAATTGTCGCATACGATGGAACGAATTATTGTGGCTGGCAGGTTCAGCCAAATGGCATTACGGTGGAGGAGGTCTTAAATCGCTGCCTTATGGAGCTGTTAAGGGAAGAGATACATGTGATTGGTGCCAGTCGCACCGATTCCGGCGTGCACGCTCTTGGAAATGTGGCTGTTTTTGATACGCAGACAAAGATTCCTCCAGAGAAGCTTTCTTTTGCCTTAAATCAAAGGCTGCCGGAGGATATCAGGATTCAGGCATCCTTTGAGGCAGCGCCAGATTTTCACCCAAGACGGTGTAACAGCACAAAGACCTACGAGTACAAAATATTAAACCGCACTTTTTCCCTGCCTTGTGAGAGATTGTATTCTTATTTTGTTTATCTTCCGCTGGATGTGGAGGCAATGCGTGAAGCTGCCGCCTATCTGGTTGGGGAGCATGATTTTAAAAGCTTTTGTTCTTCCAGAAGCCAAGCAGAGGATACGTATCGTACCATCTACTCTCTTGAGGTGAGGAAGGAAGGAGAGCAAATTATCATTCGAATTTCTGGCAATGGTTTTTTATATAATATGGTGCGCATTATCGTCGGTACTTTAATAAAAGTAGGGCTGCATGTCTATCCACCCTCATATATGCAGGAGATTCTCTTTGCAAAGGATCGGGATGTGGCTGGACCAAAAGCGCCGGCGGTCGGATTGACGCTGGTGAGTATTGCGTATCAAACACAGCTTGCGGATTCTATCTGTGTGGAGAATGAAGAGGGCAGTTATCTGTTGTGGCAGAAAGAGATAGTGGAGAATGGCAGCGGCTATCTGGAGATAGCGCATTATAAGAAGGAGTTGTTTTCCGGGTTGTTGGAACGCACGGCAAGGCAGGCTATGAGGGATGGAGCGGACACTCTGTATGTCAGAGCGCCCAGAAATCTTGCAGTCGGCAACCTTCAGACGGGAGAGTTTGTGTTTGAAAAATGTAATCAAATGCCGAACACAGCCTATGCTAAAATGTGGGAAAAGTGCTTGACACACACGGATGAGTATTATATAATATTACAATGTGGCGTAATGCGAAGAGAAATACTCGATCCAAAGCCCCGGTAGAGTATTTTTTAACAGTTTGATATAGGTTGATAGAATGAGATTAGCATAAGATTCCCTGTTGGAGAGCGGGAGTCTGTGATTTGTTAAGGAGGTAACGGATGAATAGTTTTATGGCAAGCACGGAGAAAGTGGAAAGAAAATGGTATGTAGTAGATGCTACCGGATATACATTAGGACGTTTGTCTTCTGAGATCGCAAAGGTTTTAAGAGGAAAGAATAAGCCGATTTTTACTCCTCACATTGATACTGGTGATTATGTGATCGTGGTTAATGCAGAGAAGGTTAAGGTGACAGGTAAGAAGTTGGATCAGAAGATCTATTATCGTCATTCTGAGTATGTTGGTGGAATGAAAGAGACAACCTTGAGGGAGATGCTTGCAAAGAAGCCGGAGAAGGTAGTAGAGCTTGCAGTTAAGGGTATGCTTCCAAAAGGACCTCTGGGAAGACAGATGTTTACAAAGTTGCACGTATATGCTGGACCAGAGCACGCACATGCAGCTCAGAAGCCAGAAGCATTGACATTTTAACCGGAACTGAGAGGAGGAAATTACATTGGCTAACACAAAATATTATGGA
>CAMWWW010000219.1 GCA_947178015.1 uncultured Clostridia bacterium | reverse complement strand
TTTCTTATTGCATATTTCGCTACAAGTGCGGGCATCCAGACCGGGTTGCTTGCGGACAGCTTTGGGAACATAGGAAATGCCTATATGACATATGGCTTTCCGTATTGTTTTGGCAATAGTTTAGTGAATACTGGGATAGATAAGCCAGACGACTATTCCTCCCAGATTGTGGATGAGCTGATTCAAGAGGTACAGCAGCCCATTCGACATTCCTCCTATCCCGATTTAACGAAAGAAGAGGAGCGAGTGCAGCCAAATCTAATCTTTTTGCAGTTGGAATCCTTTTTTGATCCAGTTTATCTTAAGGGAGTGCGCTTTTCTGAGAATCCTCTACCTAATTTTACTACGATGAAAGAGAATTATTCTTCGGGATATTTAGCGGTTCCCTCCGTGGGTGCAGGGACAGCGAATACAGAATTTGAGGTGATCACTGGGATGAATCTTGATTTTTTTGGTCCGGGAGAATATCCATATAAAACAATTTTAAAAGAAGCCACCTGTGAAAGCATTGCATATAATCTAAAAGAAGAAGGATATCAGAGCCGTGTGATACATAATAATGATGGAACCTTTTATGAGAGGAACCAGATTTTTCCTATGCTGGGCTTTGACGGCTTTACTTCTCTGGAATATATGGATGCGGATTTTTTGGAATACACTCCGGTTGGATGGGCAAAGGATGCCGTCTTGACAGGGGAGATTAAAAAGGCGCTTGAGAGCACATCGGGAAAGGATGTGCTATATGTGATCTCTGTTCAGGGGCATGGAAGTTATCCGGCGGAGGGAACAGAGCCGCTGTGGATTCAGGTGGAGATGGATGAGGATTATGGTGAGGAGCAAAACAGGGAGAAGAATCGTCTGGAATATTATGTCAATCAGCTTTATGAAATGGATCAATTTCTTGGAGAATTAACAGGATTTCTCTCTGATTTTCCAGAGCAATCCATACTTGTGATGTACGGGGATCATCTGCCGGGCTTTGACTGGACGGAGGAGGATCTCTGGAATGAGGATCTATTTCAGACAGAATACATTATTTGGGATAATTATGGGCTTGTCAAGAGAGATAGGGATTTGGAGGCGTATCAGCTCTCTGCTTACGTGATGGAGCAGGCGGGATGGTACAATGGCATTTTGACAAAGTATCATCAGTCATTTGCAGAAGAGGAGGATTATCTTACAGGGCTGAAGCTTTTGCAGTATGATATGCTGTATGGGGACAGAGAGGTCTATAATGGAAGGGTGCCTTATGAACCATCCGAGCTTGTGATGGGCACAGAGCCTATTGCTGTGAGTGGTGTGAAGTTAGAGGGAGGCTCTACTTTGATTTTGGGCAGTCATTTTACTTACTATAGTCATGTGCGGATTAATGGAACTGAAGTGGAAGCTGTCTATGTATCGTCGCAGGAGTTAAAGATTGACAAGGAATTAAAGGATGGAGACCGTATTGTGGTTTATCAGGCGGGAAAGGATGCAGTCAGCCTAAGTGATACAAAGGAATATATTTATCATCCAAATTAGCGTGTGTTGGGAAAGAGGGAATTATGAAGAGCATAAAAAAGCTTCCTTTTTTTATCAAAGGGATTGTTGTGGTTATGCTGGCTGCGGTGTGTGTAAGTGCTGCGGCAGCCGGACTGAGGATAATGGAGGAACAACAGCAGAAGCCTAGAGTAATAAAGGCGGTTGCTTCTTTATTTGCCAGTTTGGCGGATGAGAGGTATGAGACAGACAGTCTTCTTGCTCTATTGCAATCCGATTCGCTTGTCTGTGAGGGGAAGCTGGCGGTCAGGGATATTAGGGAGGAGCTTGTCGAACAGCGTTTTCAGTTTTTGCTGCCATATCTTAAAAATACCTCGACGGATTATGTATTTCGCAGAGATAAAGAGAAAAAGCAGGCTGATTTTCAGATAAAAGCGGCGCTGCACGGGGTTGTTCCCGTGCATGTGGAGGGATATGTCGAGAAGGAGGAAGCGATGGTACATATCCCAAATCTTCATGAGAACTGGCTTGTTTTTTCGACGGATAATCTAAAGGCACAGTATGAGAGCTCTTTGCTGCACAGTATTATGGGAGAAACGCTTTCCTTGCCGGAAAAGAATCTGACAGAGTATCTCTTTTATGATATAGGTATGCTTGCCGGGGAGAAGAAGGAGCTTTTCGGGATAACATGGCAGGAGGGCATAAAACTGGTTGGAGAGTTGTATCAGGATGTTACTGTAACAAAGAAAAAGCAGAAGGAGGAGATTCTTTTTGACGGAAGCTACGAAAGCTGTTCGGTATATGATGTGACATTGCCAACCGAGCAGATCAATCGTTTTCTTAAGGACACTATGCAGGGGGAGAACGGATATACTCTGTCGGTGAAGGAGCCGGTACTCCCTCTCACTATCTGTTTGGACAATAAAAAAAGAATTTTAAAGCTGGAGCTGGAGGGCACGATTGTTGTCAATGAGTGGAGTATACCCTTGACGGCTGCTTTCTATCCAAAGGGTGTGGAAAATCCGTGGGATAGTGTGTTGACAGAGCTTTCGTTTGTGTGGGAAGAGATTCGCTATGGGCTTCAGATTGTGAGAAATTATGAGTTTTCAGAGGAAGGAAGGGTGCTTCATATCAGTCTTTCTCTAACACAGCCGTATGTGATGCAGCTCTTTGCCGTGGATGTCAGCTTTGAGGGAATAGAGAAGGTTGCGTTTGACTTTGATATTAGTACGCCGATGGCTTCTATGGATGGCATTTGTGCGATTCGGCTATTAGAGGAATCTGTTGAGAAGCCGAAGGAGGAGGCGATCCGCGTGTTTGAACTGAATTTTTTTGAACTATTGCGCTTTACCAACGGACTGAATTGGAACTTCTTTAAAAAACAGGAATAATCTGCTGCAAATCTGCTTACATATAAGTAAGAAGCCAATGGTTGAGGTTCTCTGAATGAAAAAACGATTGGGAAGTAAGAAGCTGCTTGCATATTTGTGTATTTTCCTGCTTATCTTTGCACATGTGATACCAGTGTCTGCCTCAGAGGGAGATGAGGCGCTTATTGACACCAGCGCTCTGGATGAGTTTGTGGAGAATTATGATGAGGAGACGGAGGAGACAGTAGCCAGCGCGGATTTGGGGATCACGGCGACGGCCGCTGTGTTGATGGAGGCGGAGACAGGGACGGTATTGTATGAGAAAAATCCAGATCAGGCGCTTAGCCCCGCAAGTATCACAAAGATTATGACCTTAATTTTGATTTTCGACGCGTTAGAATCAGGACAGATTAAGTTGGAGGAAGAAGTGACGACAAGCGCCCATGCCAGATCCATGGGCGGTTCACAGGTCTTTTTGGAGGAGGGAGAGCGGCAGACAGTTGAGACATTGATCAAATGCATTGTCGTAGCTTCAGGAAATGACGCCTCTGTGGCGATGGCGGAGCATATCTGCGGCAGTGAGACGGAATTTATCAATCGGATGAATGAGCGGGCAAAAGAGCTTGGCATGACTGCCACGCATTTTGAGGATTGCTGTGGCTTAACAGATTCAAGAACACATCTGACTTCAGCGCGTGATGTGGCGATTATGTCGAGGGAGTTGATTACAAAATATCCGCAGATTCATCAGTACTCGACGATATGGATGGAAAATATCACCCATGTGACGCAGAAGGGAAGCAGTGAATTTGGGCTGGCAAACACAAATAAGCTTCTGAAACAGTATGAGTATTGTACTGGACTAAAAACAGGAAGCACAAGTCTTGCCAAATATTGTCTGTCCGCGACGGCGGAAAAGGACGGCATCAAGCTGATTGCCGTGATAATGGCGGCGCCAGATTATAAAGTGCGTTTTTCGGAGGCAAAGAGTTTGTTGCAGTATGGGTATGCGCAATGTCGCATGTATCATGATGAAAATACAGAACTGCTGCCGGATGCCTTGATCTTAGGAGGAGTGAAGGAATATGCATCTGTCCGATTTGAGAAGGATTTTTCTTATCTAAGCACGGATGGATCGGATGTATCTGGGATCACAAAGGAGATCCAGATTGAGGCACAGACCAAAGCTCCGGTAAAAGAAGGCGACACGGCGGGAAGAGCGGTGTATTATCTGAATGGAAACGAGATAGGAAGCGTGAAGCTTTTGTTTCATGAATCGGTGGAAAAGGCAGGATTTCTGGATTATTTGAAAAAAGCCTTCCAAAGTTGGCTGGTATAAGGTATACTTTTATAGGGAAACGCGGATTACGGCGTTTCCTGCACTAGATTTGCGCCGCGAAGCGGCATATTTTATGAGAAATCTGTGTGCGTTTGCCGGGAGTTTTGATAATATAATAGGAATTGAGTGAATCTATGAGTCTTTT
>CAMWWW010000218.1 GCA_947178015.1 uncultured Clostridia bacterium | reverse complement strand
TGAAACAGTTATGTTTGAAACAAGTAGATGAATGAAAAAGTTGTAAAGTGGTGTACCTTTCATTAAAAACTTATTAAATCCATTCGTTTCGCACCTAATTCTATCTTCTATTAACTTTATATTTTCTCTGTATTAAGAACTCACAATCCAAATCAGCAAAACCTAGATTTTTCTATTCTGATTACTCCCGTTTACATGACACCATGGGACAAAACTTCAAACTCAAACTTATCATCTGAAGAAGCGATTTCCGTAACCAGATCAAGGCTCATATAATCTTCTTCCTGTCCGTTTTCCATTTCGGTCAATCCTACCTGAATAAAAATATTATAGTACTTTTTGATTTCATCGCTGTCCAATGGGAGAAACCGTTCTTTTCGCTCATTTCCTTTATAGCTTACATTTCTATATTGTCCGTCTTTCCTGTGATAAGAACGATAATGGTTATCCCAATAAGTGAATCTGTAACTCTCATACACAACATAATATTTTCAAAAATAATCAAGTTTGGTCTTTTTACTTCCATTTTCTTTTTGAATTTTTCAATAATTTCCATAATTCAGTCTCCTTGTCCTTAATATGATGACGATTAAAACAGATAATCAAAGCCTCCACAGGTCTTACAGACCTTTTCCCTTGGCAGTCTGGAAATACAGTATAATCACCTTCGTGCTTTAGCTGTACAAAATGAAAGTATCGTCATGGCTCACCATGATAGTCCAAATCGCACCATATATGATGTGCCTGCCTCCATGCTTCTTTCCCTTCTGGTTCTTCATCGGACCATGGGAACTCCTCGTAATAGACCTGTTGCAGTTCTCCATCTATCCGGTCTTTCACAGAAACAGTGGCGGGTGCCTCCCACGAGGAGTATGATTTCACCCGTCGCACACATACCAGCTCTCCGTCTTCCCAGCGGTGAAACGTTGTGATGCCATCACCTGCTCCGCTGCTGCGAGCCCAGCCAGTGATCACCTGCCGCTCTGGGTCAAATCTGGGCTGAGAAATCTCTATAAGGGGCGCACAATATTTAAACTGCCCCTGTTCCTCGTCCCAAAGCCAATAATGCCAGTAATTAGGCTGGATTCCCGCATGAAAGAGATACCCGAAATCCAGAAATCCGTCAAAATTTGCGTCTGTGATGTGATGAAACTCTAGTGCGACACCCATCATAACCTCCTCAGAAAATGTCTGAATGGGCTGTTTCATCTCCATTGGATTCCAAACAGAAAACGTAATATTCCGCGTGCCAAACTCGTCTTTGTTTTCTTCCGCCAATTCTGCCGTCACCAGCAGCGTTCCCAGTTTGCCGCCAGTGCTCACCAAGAAGGCGTCATGGTTATCATCTATGGGCTGTTGCTGGAAAATGTCATAGATTCCACCTGAATCGCCATGATAGTCCAGATCATACCATACCATCTGCGCATCCAGCCATCCGCCAGATTCAGAAGAGAAGTCCTCATGGTATATCTCAACCAGTTCATTGGCAACACGATCCCAGACGGCCATACGGACAGTATTGCGAGTAACCGAATGAATTTCAATCCGCCGCATACAGAGCAGATTTCCTTCTACCCATTGGTGAAAGCTATGTAGTCCCGTCCCGCCGGCGCTACTGCGGCTGAATCCGTAGATAGTCCCTGTTTTTTCATCCAGACTGGGCATGGAAATCTCATCATATTCTGGAATACTTTCAAATTGCTTGTGTTCTTCGTTCCAAATCCAAAGATGATCGTAATAGGGTTGGTTCCCCCGAAGATAGGTGCAGGTAAAATCCATATATCCATCAAAGTTGGCGTCTATGACGCTCCAATCTAAAAAAATATTCGTACCCGCTGTGATTGTCTGAAGGGGCTCGTCCATGGCATCAGGGTCCCAGATAATAAACTGTACAGTGGCGCGGCAGTCCTTCACTGGGGTCTCCTCGTCCAGCTCCGCCGTGATCAGCAGTGTATCCAGATCACCTCCTGTGTCCAGAAGGAAGGCGTCGTGAGTAGCATCAACAAGCTGTTCCTCCAACAATACCTGTAAGGGCGTTTTCGTTATTCCTGCAGACTGCTTCAGCGGAACACGAAATGTGGGTCCGTAGACAAAGAGTGAGATAATAATTGCATTTTCTTCCTCGCTAATATAAACGCGCGCATATTCCGTATCCAATTCATCCAAAAATAGATCCCCATTATACTCCGGCACATCACAAGGGAATAACAGTGGCCCGAATCTCTCATATACGGTCGCTGTTCCCTTTTGAAGCATATTGCGGTGGTACTCCACCACAAAAGTGCGATGTGTCTGCGGCTCCGTTCCCTCGGCGTACTCGTACCATCCACCGTTCATTATCAGACCATACAGCAGGACTGGTACCGCAAACAATCCCACAAGCGTTATGGCGATTACAACAATGGTTCTTCTTCCTGTGTTCTCACAAACAGCCCATATGCATAAACGGACAAACATCCAGATGCCAGCAATCAGCGCATCCAAAACCAAAATATTTATCCCCATTATTACAAATTTAATATCAAAAAAGAACACAATCGTAAACAATGTCAGAACGCCTACGAGAACGTACCATGATATTCTTAAAACTCTTTTCTTGTCCATGATGAATTTTCCTTCGCTCAGATTTCATAAAGTCAGAATGAAATATGCTATTTTATAGTATTACATCACCACATCTATGAAAGAAGACATATTATGTTGAAGTTCTCAGATAATTATACCATTCTCATAGCATCTTTTGAAGATTTTATTTTACTTGTTTCTACCATGATAGCTGATTTGTACCAACCGGTTATCCCAAGATGGCAAAATAAACGACAAAAGACAACCCTCAATAAATCCCTGATGGAATCCGCTTTCCTTTACTGCCGTTCAATGATCTCCTTATTATAAAACGACACATCCAGCCTTTTTGCCAGTTCATTTCCGATACTGTGTCCGCCGCTTCCACACTGCCTGCTGATTGTAATGATTTTTCTTTGCATAGATAGCTGTCTCCTTAAATTTTTTTCCAATATAATTTCAACATAATTAGGGTTGTGATAAACGCCAGCACATCTGCCAGCGGGCCTGCCCATAATGCCCCTTCCACCCCTAATACCAGCGGCAGCAATAAGGTTGCCGGAAGCAGATATACAATCTGTCTGGACAAGGAAAGGATGGTGGCTTGAGTAGGCTTTCCGATTGCTTGGAAGAAAATACCTGTTGCCATCTGCAGCCCATTGATGGGACATGCCAAAAGAAAGATACGGAAACATTTCACCGCAAATTCATTGTACAGCCCTGACTCGGAACCAAACAGCCGGACAATGCTCATAGGCGCAAGCTGGAATACAAAAAATGTCAGAATTAACATAACCGTTGATGCGATCAATATAATACGATATGTATGTTTTACTCTGTCTTTCTGCCCACTGCCGTAATTGTAACCCCAAATAGGCTGCGCGCCTGTTGCCAGTCCCAGCAGGACGGCAGAGACGATTTGGTTCACCTTCATGGTAATGCCTATGGTGGTCAGGGGGATTTCCGCACCATATTTCGACTGTGCACCATAGGATACCAGTATGTTATTCGTAACCGCCATAACCAGCACAATGGCAATCTGCGTAATGAAACTGGATATGCCAAGGCTGCTGACTTTCGCCAAGACTTTTCCTGAAATGCGAAAACACTTTTTATCCAACTTAATGCTCTTAAATTTCCAGATATAAGCAAAGTACAAAAAAGCATTTAGGATCTGCCCGATAATGGTCGCCCATGCCGCTCCCTTTACACCCAGATTGAAAACAAAAATAAAGATCGGGTCAAGGATAATGTTGGTAATACATCCCACCAGAAGCCCTGCCATGCTGTATTTCGGGCTGCCATCCGCACGGATTATGCCCGCCATGCCAGAATCAATAGAAGAAAACAGGATTCCATAAGAAATGATCCGTCCATAGTCCATCGCAAAGGGAAGGATATCTTCTGTAGCGCCAAACAACCTGCATAAAGGTTCCAGAAATAATTGAAACAAGATGCAGAGAACAATGCCAACGATTGCCATGACCGCAATAGAGCACCCTATGCCATTGGCCGCTGACTTTTCATCCCCCTCGCCCAACTTCAGGCTTAAGTAGGCCGCAGCTCCATCACCGATCAGCAGGCTTAACGCAATCGCAATCACAGTTATGGGCATGACAACATTGGTGGCGCCATTGCCAAGATACCCTACTCCCTGTCCGATAAAGATCTGGTCAACAATATTATAAAGTGCGTTGACCACCATGGAAATGATGCTTGGGACAGCAAACGTAAGGATCAACTTTCCGATTCGTTCTGTTCCAAGCGGATTTGTTTTTGTCACTGTTGTATTCATT
>CAMWWW010000217.1 GCA_947178015.1 uncultured Clostridia bacterium | reverse complement strand
TATACAAATCGCCTTTACAAAAACTTATACTTTATCAAAAAGTTGTAAACTGGTGATATTATTTATTCATTTAAAATTGGTGAAGAAAAAACGGTGTGCCTAACATAATCGAAAAAATAGCACGCAATATTCTTTACGCCAGTGAGGCGATCCCTTTGATATTTGGCTCAATTACCATGGAGTAATTTGTGTGATAAATAACAAAGCCGGGCTTTGCCCCTGCCACTTTTTTTATCTGTTTTCGTTGGATATAATCAATCTCTACTTTCTCCGCCTCTCTCCCGCTGGAATAATAGGCGGCAAGTCTCGCTGCCTCTTCAAAAGTGCGATCTGGCAGCTCATCGCCGTTAGTTTTCACAATCACATGAGAGCCGGGACGTTTTTTGGCATGGAACCACCAGTCGTTGCCTGTTGCGAGCTTAAAGGTCAGTTCTTCATTCTGAAAATTATTTTTTCCCACATACATATGATAGCCGTCGCTGGAAAGATAGTGAAAGGGTTTGCTGGTAATTTTCGTTTTTTTGCCCGAATATTTGCGGCGAATATAGCCATATTCTGTTAGTTCCTCTTTAATTTCTGCCAGATCCTCCTCCAAAAGCGCGATGTCCAATGCTGTGGAGATAGATTCCAGATGTGCAATCTCATCTTCCGTCTCCTTAATTAGATCCGTTAGCGCTTCAAAGGTTCGTTTTAACTTTCCGTATTTATCAAAATAACGCTTGGCATTTTCCTGAGCAGAGAGATCCTCCTCCAGAGGGATGGTGATCGTTTCATTGGTATAGTAATTTAACGCAGAAAGGCTTTTTTCTCCTCCTGAAAGCTCATATCCATAGGTATTTAAAAGTTCTCCGTAGATGCGGTATTTGTCTTTTTTTTCTGTATCTTTTAGCTGCTTGCGTTGCAGATCATATTTCTTCCGATTTCGTTCCAGTGCCGTCTGAACGATTCTGCGCAGATCCGCAGATTTTTGCCGGATTCGCGTAATTGTATTTTTGGAGGCATAATAATTTTCCAGCACGGCACTGATGCTTTGATAAGACTCCAATTTTAAGCCTGCATATATGGTCAGTGGGATGCTGGAAAATTCCACCGGACCATTAGAATCTGAGATAATAACAGGAGAAAATTCTCTCTGTATCACCTGATCCATCATCTGAGAAAAAATATGGTAGAAATGGAGTTGTTCCGTGTTATCAAGGCTATTTGCCGGAAGATTGGCGTCAATGCCTGCCAGATAGCACAGTTCTTGTCCAATAATCGGACTCAATCCCGTAAGGCTGGTGTAGACAGCCTTAGCAAGAGGCATGGGTTTCTGATAGACAAGAGTATAAAATTCCTCCTCACGGATAGTCAGAGGATCGGCTTTACTCTGTGTCTGCGGAATAAAGTAAGGCCTTCCCGGAAGAACCTCACGCACGGAGCTGACCTGCGCGGACACACGCTTAATGCTGTCGATAATGGTATCTCCATCCCGAAAGATAATATTGCTGTGCTTGCCCATAAGCTCTACCGTCAATATTTTCTTGCATGGATCACCCATCTCATTTAAGTGTTCCATCGTAAAGTGAAGGATGCGCTCTAAGCCCGGCTGAGAAATAGCAATGATTTTTCCGCCGTTCAAGTGCTTGCGCAGAAGCATACAAAAATTAGGAGCGACAGCAGGATTGACTTTATTATTTTCTGTCAAGTAAATCAGAGGGAGGGAGGCTCCAGCGGAGAGGAGAAGCCGATATTGCTTTTTATTGTTCTTAATTGTCAAAAGAAGCTCGTCCGGTTCCGGCTGGGAGATCTTGCTGATATGTCCATTCAATATGGTAGAGCGAAGCTCATCCGCCACATTGGAGATTGTAATTCCATCTAATGCCATAAAAAACACCTCTTTTCTATAAAATACAAACAGATATAGTATAGCAGATTTTTTATGCATTGGAAAGTATATATCCGTTTTGAAAAGCGTTTTCTGTTAGATGTACAAACCCTTATTAGGGAAAATAATGATGCAACCTCTAATACGAAAAAAGTATGAAATAGATCAAAAGTATTCATTGAAATGCCGAGATGATTTTGTTACAATGTAGGAGTTAGGGAGAGGAATATTATGGATCAGGAAGTTTTGCTTTATTCGAAGATAGAAGAGATCAAACCAGTAAATCCTGACGTTAGAAGGCAGGCGAAGTCTGTCTGGGATGCGGTGTTTAAGCCTATTGATGGGCTTGGCAGGCTGGAGGATATTCTCTGTGATATAGCAGCCATGCAGGATGCAACAAGGATAGAGCTTTCTAAGCGGGCGATCTTGGTGCTGTGCAGTGATAATGGAATCGTGGAGGAAGGGATCGCACAGAGTTCTTCTGCGATTACCTGTACCGTGGCGGGAAATATCGCGGCGGGGAAGGCAAGTATCAATCAGATGGCAGCCTGTTGTCATGCAGATGTGATTCCAGTTGATATGGGAATGGCAAATCCTGTGTGCGGCTGTATAGATCGAAGGATTGCCTCAGGAACAAAGAATTTTGCCAGAGAGCCTGCGATGAGCAGGGAAGAGGCAGTGCGGGCGGTGCTTGCCGGGATAGAGCTGGTGCGTGAGCAGAAGGAGAAGGGATATAAGATTCTTGGTACAGGTGAGATGGGAATTGGGAATACGACCACCACCAGTGCAATGGCGAGTCTTTTGCTAAAGTGCTCTCCGCAGAGTGTGACAGGCAGAGGAGCGGGGCTTTCTTCGGAGGGGCTTTTCCGAAAATGTTCTGTGATCGAGAAAGCGCTTCTCTTTCATTTTGGCGCGGAGTATGCCTGCAAGGAAGTGGACGTGCTTTCCATGCTGGCTTGTGTGGGAGGTTTTGATCTTGCGGGGCTTGCGGGCGTGTTTTTGGGCGGTGCGCGCTATCGGGTCCCCATTATAGTCGATGGTGTGATCAGTGCTTGTGCAGCGGTGATCGCCGCTAGACTTTGCCCTTGTGTGGCACAGTATATGGTGGCGTCTCATCTTGGGAAGGAGCCAGCGCATGGATTTTTTTTGAAGGAGCTGGGATTGGAGCCGGTAATATATGGAAATCTGGCACTGGGAGAGGGAACGGGAGCAGTACTTCTTCTGCCGATGCTTGATATGGCACTGGCGGTATATAACAATAAGGAAACGTTTGAAGAAAATAATTTGGAGGCATATAAGCGTTTTTAGAAGTTTGAGGAAGAGGTTTTATGTTTACAGTAGTGATTGGAGGAAGTGGGAGCGGAAAGTCGGAGTATGCGGAGGCGCTTGCGTGCAGGGAGGCGGGAATTCGATACTATGTTGCAACCATGCAGCCATTTGATGAGGAGATGCATGCGAGAATTAAGCGCCATCAGGATATGAGAAAAGAAAAGGGGTTTACTACAATAGAGTGTTATAGAGATCTGGCTTCTTTAGAATGTGCGTATGCAGATGTGATATTGATGGAGTGCATGTCGAATCTTTTGGCAAATGAGATGTATGGCACGGAGGTTATGCGCTCGGATCAGGAAATTTTGACGGCTGTTTTTTCCGGTGTGGAGCATATAAGGAGACAGTGTCAGAGCTGTATTGTGGTAAGTAATGATGTCTTTTCCTCTGGAGAGCAGTATGATAAGGAGACAAGCCGTTATCAGAGATTGTTGGGCGGGATCAATCAGAAGCTTGCGGCTGAGGCGGATCGCGTGCGTGAAGTGGTGTGCGGGATTCCGGTGATATGGAAGTAGCAGAAGGAAGAGAGATGAAATGAGGGGAATAATGAAAGAGCAGAAGGCAGGAGTCAAGATATGGCACAGTTTTTGTATCGCTGTCTCGATGTATTCAAGACTTCCGGTTCCGATGGTGGAGTGGACGAAGGAAGCTTTGTCCCTTGCACTCTGTTTTTTTCCGGTGGTAGGAGTGGTTGTGGGGGCTGTGGAGCTTGGTTGGTGGTATCTGGCAAAATATCTGAGCTGTGGAGGTCTTTTGACAGGAGCTGTGGGTGCTTGGATTCCCATCTTGATCACGGGGGGAATTCATATGGATGGTTTTATGGATACTTCTGATGCGCTCAATTCGTATGGCAGCAGGGAGAAAAAACTGGAGATACTTAAGGATGCGCATCTGGGGGCTTTTGCAGTTATCCGCTTCGGCTGTTATTTGTTAATTTATGCGGGGCTTTACGCGGAACTTACACAGAAGGGGATTTTATTCATATCGCTTGGTTATCTTGTATCAAGGGCATGGAGTGCGATGGGTTTTGTGGTATTTCGGAGTGCAAAGGAGAGTGGATCGCTGTATGAATTTGCGGCGGCAGCGAATCGGAAAGCGGTACTGTTGGGAAATGGTTTAGTGCTTGTAGGTGCCACAGCGGCAGGGATGTATGTTGCACCAGTGGCAGGGC
>CAMWWW010000216.1 GCA_947178015.1 uncultured Clostridia bacterium | reverse complement strand
GATCGACTGCATCCAGACAAGTGGATACAATCGCCTTTAAATAATCTACAATATTAGAATTTGCCTGACAAGCGTCGCATTTGCAGCCTTCCTTTTCATCTAAAAATTTAAACCCAAAAGTTGGTCTTCTTGGTACCTCTTCCCCGTCGTCCAACAGCCATACTGGATAATTGCTGAGGAGACCGCCGTCCACAATAATATGGGTCTTTCCATGTCGGTCTTTCCACGAAACCGGCTCAAAAAAGACTGGGATACTGACACTCATCCGCACTGCTGCCGCAACAGAAAATTCTTCTTTTTGTATACCAAATTCCTCCAGATCATCTGGGAACACCAAAAGACGCTTCTCTGTCAGGTCGCTCGCCGTAATCTTTAATGTTTTACCACACTTTCTAAGATCACCAAAATTTTTCACACCTTTCTCAGCCAGCAACCTCTCCATCCATGCCTCCAAATACTTCGTGTCATAGATGCCAAGACTAATGAGCAGAGAAAAGGCTTTGCCAATCACGCCAAAATAATCTGGAAAATCCATCCCCTTAAATTTCATATAATCCAGCGTTTCCAGCTCTTTTTTAAGCTCCTTCCCTGTGTAGCCCGCCGCTAGAAGCGCGGCCACCATAGCACCCGCCGACGAGCCCGCCGTATCGGCAAACTCATAACCCGCCTCCTCCAGTCTGCACACAGCTCCTACATGCCCGATCCCTCGGACTCCTCCTCCTTCAAAAACTGCATTGCATTTTTTTAATGCCATTCCATATTTCTCTCCTGCACAATATACTTACTATACTATATGCAGATACGAATCTTCAGGCTTCTTTGGATATATTTTGAAACCAAAGTCTAATTCGCAGTCTCCCATCCTTATACTGTGCTTCCATGTTTCCTTCCATCTGCTCCACCAGCGTCCGCGCTATGGAAAGTCCCAGACCTGTCGAGCTTCTCCCCGCCTCCACCGTATAAAACCGATCAAACAACCTGCCAGCCAAAACCTCATTAAGCCGGGAAGCTGTATTGGCAAATACAATCTCCCCGGCTTCTGATAACGTCACCTCCAGATCCCCATCACTATACTTCAGCGCATTGCTCAAAAGATTGGCAAACACACGGGACAATAATTTTCTGTCAAGCTGCCGCACTACCTTTTTCTCTGGTATCTGAATCTCAGGAATAATATGTCTCTGTTTTAGTGCAGCATAGTAAGCGGCAAGACTTTCCTCCAGCACATCATTAAGAGCTACCGACTCCTTCTTTACCTCCGATGCAGATAGGATTATGGTATAATGAAAAAGCTCCTCTGTAAGCTGTTTTAATACGGTAGTGCGGTTCTCTATCACAGCCAAGTATCGTTCCGCCTCCGCTGTAAGCTCCTCTCTTTTCAGCAAATCCAGATAACCACAGATTGCCGTCAACGGCGTCCGCAAATCATGGGAAATATTCATAATCGCATGTTTTAACTCGGCATCTCCCTGACAAAAGCGATGACGTTCCCTGCGCAGCCTGCGAAGCTGCTGATTGATGCTATCTGCCAGCCGCCGCATCTCCTTGTCGCGGCTGGACAGATCAAGCAGCGTGTTCGTTCCTGTTGTCAGCCTATCCGCAAAGCCCTCCGCTATCTCTCTCGCCGCTCTTCGAAGCAGATAGACCTTAATTGCCAACAATATCACAATAAGGAAAAGAGCACCAATTAAAATCCATACTCCAATCTCCATAGTTTTCCCTTACTTTAAATCCTTTTTTTCAAAGAGACACATTCCTGTTATAGTAAAGAACAGAATCTCTGCTATTGAGAAAAGTGCCATGCGCAGTGGATGTGCCGCAGCCGCATCGCTTATCATAAGGCTCTGCCCAGATGGGAGGATATCCATAATTAACTCGTATATCGCTCGTATCTCCGGCTTCAAATAAAGCGGATTCGTCCATCCGTCTGCATGCTGTGTCCCGTCCGCAGAAATAACAATTCCGCTGATAAACTCCGGTTCCTGAAGCCGCGCTAATAAGATCCCCGCAGCGATCGTTCCCGCCAGAACCACCAGCAGACACAGGATTCCATTGATTGAACGGCTTGTGATCACCATGGACATCATGGTAAACAGCGCCGCGTAAGAAATTGTGAGCAACAATCCATTTCCTGCAAGCATCCCTATTACCCAAAGATTGTTTTTAAAAAATCCGAACATGGGAATACCTATGATACCGATCACGAAAATAAATACTAGATCAAAAAATAATCCTGCTGCCGCACAGCACAAAAAATTAGCCAGATAAATAGCACTTCTGGAATGACCGACAATCAGTTTGTTGCGCACTGTCCCATCGCTGTACTCTGTTCCCAGAAACAGGCTGGAAAAAATGGCAAGCACAAAACCCGTCAGCATTGCATAGGACAAAAACAATTTATCAAAAACAATACTTGCATTATAATTCTGTTTAACATAATATTGATTGACACAGACTGCCACGATAAAAACCACTGTGCTTATTATACAGCACCAAAAAACTTTATTCTTTTGCACCCGCGCAATGCCGGAATAGATTAATTTACTCATATTTACTCCAATCTGCCGCCTTCTATTAAATTGACATAATAGCTCTCCAACGTTTCATCTCTCTCCTGAACCGAGATCACCTCGCACCCTTCCTTGGCAAGCGCCATCGTCAGGCGGGAAATGTTGATCCGTTCAAATATATCTGCAACAATATCGGAAATAATCTGATATTCCACATGCATTTGATCCAGCACGCGGGCAAGCACCGCGGTATCTATCACCTCCACCCTCACACATTTTCTGCATGCGGCGGCAAGCTCCTTGGCACTTAGCTCCTTAATCATATGGCCCTTGTCGATAAACCCATAGTGCGTAGCAAGCTTCGCTAATTCATCCAAAATATGGCTGGAAATTAGCACGGTGATCTGTCTTTCTTTGTTTAGTTTTAAAATTAACTCTCGAATCTCAATCATTCCCTGTGGATCCAGTCCATTTGCCGGCTCGTCAAGCACCAGAAAATCTGGATCGCCCGCCAGCGCCACGGCAATGCCAAGACGCTGGCGCATGCCAAGCGAAAAATTCTTCGCCTTCTTTTTTCCCGTATCAGATAGTCCCACCAAATGCAAAAGCTCCGAAACGCCGTCAAAGGATGGCAGCCCTAACACCCGATACTGCTCCTTTATATTATCCTCCGCCGTCATGTCCAGATAGATGGAGGGCGTCTCCACCACCGCTCCCATCCGCCTTCGCGCCTTCCTAATCTCTTTTTTCTTGCTATTTATGCCATACAAAGCATAGTCGCCAGAAAAATCCTGCAATAAACCGCAGATCAAGCGGATCAGCGTCGTCTTCCCGGCACCATTTTTCCCAACAAAGCCATAGATAGCCCCCTGCGGAATATGCATGGAGCAATTATGCAAAGCACGAAAATTCCCATAGCTTTTTGAAAGACTGTTCGTCGTCAGAACATAATCCATAACACAAGCAACCTCCTTTTCTCTGATACATACAGAATAGCAGCCTTTTGTTAAGAAAACGGTTAAGCAAACGGTTAAGAAATGGTTAAGATCACAGCCTACGCATTTGCCATCTTAAATCCAATTCCCCACACTGCTTCTATATAATCTTTTCCTGAGCTTTCACGCAGCTTCTTTCTTAAGTTACTCACATGTACCTTTAAGGAGCTTTCCAGACAATCCGGGGTATCCTCACTAATTCGATCGAGCAACACAGATTTTGTTATCACCTGTGTTGGATTTTGCATTAACAGCTTTAATATGGCATACTCTGTCCTTGTCAGCTTTACACTATCTCCATAAACCATTACCTGATGTTTTTCCAGATCCATCGTTATCTCTTCAAATACAAGGCTTGTGCTATTTTCCTTCTCCCTTGCTTCTATCTTTCGAAACTGTACGGCAATTCTTGCAAGAAGCTCCTTGCTGTCAAAAGGCTTGGTTACATAATCAGCCGCTCCTCCCAGCAAAAGATCTACCTTGCTGTCTGTATCTATTTTCGCACTGATCACAATAACCGGAATACCAACAAGTTTTGGCAGCACTTCTTCTCCGCTTCGCCCCGGCAGCATCAGATCCAAAAGCACCAGATCAGGCTTTGTATTAGAAAGCAGCAAAAGCACCTCCGTGCCAGAATAGGCGCGGCATACCTGATACCCCTCCCTTGTTAAAAGCTCCTCCAACAGATCCCCAATATAGATATCATCATCGACAATCCATATCTGCTTCCCTGCCATTTTGTCACATTACACCTCTCTCTTCCGTGATTTCCCTTGTCACGGGAATATAAACCATCTTAAGAGGAATGAGCCTGCGAAATCGTTCGCTTAACTTATCATAATACTTTAGAATCAGCTCAACCAGCTCCATTCCATTGATCCCTCGAATAATCGGCGTTCTGTCCAGATA
>CAMWWW010000215.1 GCA_947178015.1 uncultured Clostridia bacterium | reverse complement strand
ATATAAGGCAAAAGAAAAAAGGTCTCACAAACTTTCTCACAAGCGCCAGATAAAAAATAGGTAGGACAAGCAGCAACATCTGCCTATAAAATGTTGTCTGCTCTGTTCCATAAAATAAATTAATTCCCACACAAGAAGCCGCATGAAAAATCAAAAACTGCTGCGCCAGCGCACAGACAGAAGCCGCCCTCTCACTCGCCCTCAAAGAAATCTTGCGCTCTTTCATTCAAAGAATCCCACCTTCCGCACATTCTATCTCTATTTTACCTTTATGCGGAAAAAATACAATCCTTCTGGGACGAACAGCCATAATAAGGGACGAATAAGGGGCGGATTCCCTCTTGCGCGTGCTTGAACAAAATGTCCTAAGCCACCGCGCCGCTAAATATAAAGTAATAGCCAAGCACAATTATACCTAGCACGATCCGATACCAGCCAAATACTTTAAAATCATGCTTTTTAATATAATCCATCAAAAACCGTATCACCAAAACCGACACCAAAAATGCCGTCACCATACCCACAAGCAGTACAGCAAGCTCTGTCGGCGTAAAGGCAAACCCAAATTTCAACAGCTTAAGAAGGCTTGCACCAAACATTACAGGAATCGCAAGAAAGAAAGTAAATTCTGCCGCCACCGTCCGGGAAACGCCAATTAAAAGCGCGCCGAGAATCGTGGCGCCAGAACGCGAAGTTCCCGGAAATATTGCCGCGATAAGCTGAAATAAACCGATGATCAGGGCCGTTTGATAGCTAAGCTGCGAAAGCTGTTTCACCTTTGCCCGCTTTCCTTTGTTCACATTCTCAATCCAGATAAACGCCCCGCCAAATAAAATCAGCGCCAAAGCAACCGCAACATAATGATACAAATATTTTTCACATACCTCATCCAGCCCCAGAACAACAAAAATAACGGCCGGAACACACGCCACCACAATCTTAAACCACATATTCATAATGTCTTTATCCACATAAGATAAAAGCCCTGATGCGGTGTAGCCTCTTCCTCTCTTTGCGGCAAAGGGAAAAATCTTTCCCCAGAATAACACAACCACTGCAAGAATCGCTCCAAGCTGGATCACCACCTCAAACATAGAGAAAAATCCCTCCGACAAGCCCTCAAACGAAACAAAATTTTCCAGCAAAATCATATGCCCCGTGCTGCTGATAGGAAGCCACTCCGTGATCCCCTCCACAATACCAAAGAGGATTGCCTTCAATATTTCTAAAAAATCCATAATCTCTCCCTTCTTTATCTAAAAATAAAAAACCCTATCTGCATATTTTACCAGACATGGAGATAATAGGAAAGTAGTTTTTTTCTTAATATTTTACAAAATAAAAGGAATATGGTATACTTTATCCGAAACAAATAATAAGCACCCTCATTTTCAAGAAAGGTATTTCCCCATGGAATCTTTATCTCACACCCTTGGTCCTGTTTTCAACGAACATTCCCGCGTTCTCATTCTTGGAACCTTTCCCTCTGCCAAATCAAGGGAATCCCACTTTTTCTACGGACATCCCCAAAACCGCTTCTGGAAGGTTCTCGCTTCACTGACAAAGAGCTCTCTTCCCTCGACCATTGAGGAAAAGAAAGCTCTTCTGCTGCAAAACGGCATTGCCCTCTGGGATGTTATTCAAAGCTGTGATATTGAGGGCTCCAGCGACGTAAGCATCCGCAATGTCGTCCCTCATGATATTACCCTTGTCACTGCCAATGCTCCTATTCTCCATATTTATGCCAACGGAAGTAAGGCATATGATCTCTTTCTTAAGTACTGCGAAAATCCTTCCAGACTTCCCATCACCAAGCTTCCTTCCACCAGTCCGGCAAATGCCTCCTATTCTCTAGAACGCCTTATTCAAGCGTGGAGTGTAATTCTTTAATGGCAATGTCCTCTGTGATGACTGTAGCCAGATGAATACCATCGGCTGTGACAGCCTCCCCCATTATAAGATGGCTGCGTATACACTGGCGGCGTGTATGCAGGCTGATTGTACGCAGGTTGTGCCTGCGAATTTGCAGCAGGCGCATTTCCTGTATTCGTTGTGCCTGTCATGTTTCCTGTATTTCCTGTTGTACTTGATGAAACAGGCGCAGATACTGCGGATGGAATGGTAAAAATACTGTTTCCACCATGGCATGCTGCATGCATATTGTAATAATCTCCACAGAAGGATGCGCAAGGATGTCTCTGCTCATCAAAGGTATAGACACAAACACCATATTCATAAGTATCTGCTGCCAACCCATGGATCGTGCAAGTATAATGTGTGCCATCGGCGGACAGATACATATCCTGCTCCGCCCAATTATTGAATTCTCCTTTTATCACTACCTTCATGGCATCTTCAGGAACCATGGAAGCTGGATAATTAAAGGTCACAGAATCCCCATCGATAATCGGACTTTTCACTGCACCGGGCACAACAAGCTTGCTGCTCTGCCCATCCAAGCCATAAGTATCATTCTCTGGGTCCTCCGTCCATACTCCATCCACTACAAAGCGATACTGCCACACACCGCTCGCCATATCTGCTGTTAATTCCCACTCGCCATCCTGATTCTTTGTGAGCTTCCATGCCGGATCATCGACAGCGTACCCATTAAAATCTCCTCCGACATAGACAGCCTTTGCATTTTCATTTGTATAGGTAAAGGTAACTGTATGCCCTCCCTCTTCCTTTTCCACGACCTCAGGAGCCGCTTCCGCCCTTATCGCCGTCATACTTATAAGAGCAGTCGTCACAACAGACAGAACCAATGCTGCGCACGACTTTCTGCTCTTTCCTTTCATCTGTAATCTCCTTTCCGGCTGCTTAAAGCTTCGCTGTCACAAAAATATCATAAATTGCCTTGATAGCAGCCTCAAATTCCTCATCATTTACACCAATAATTATATTCAGCTCGCTGGAGCCCTGATCAATCATTTTTACATTGACACGTGCATGGGCAAGCGCAGAAAAGATTCTTCCCGCCGTTCCTCTATTTGATTTCATTCCACGCCCCACAACAGCGATCAACGCCATATCAGATATAATCTCAATGCTATCCGGCTGCACATTTCTGTGAAGTCCTGCAAGAATCTCCTGTTCCTTCTTTTCAAATTCTGACTGTTGGATAATGACGCCCATAGTGTCAATCCCAGATGGCACATGTTCAAAAGAAATTCCGTTTTTCTCGAATACCTCCAACACCTTTCTGCCAAAGCCAAGCTCTGAGTTCATCATATCCTTCTCAATACTTACGCTAGTAAAACCTCTTTTGCCCGCAATTCCAGTGATGGTATACTCCGATTTCTTAGAAGTACTCTCCACAATCATGGTCCCCATATCCTCCGGCGCATTTGTATTGCGGATATTGATGGGAATTCCCTCTTTTCTTACAGGAAAGATCGCATCCTCGTGAAGTACTGTGGCGCCCATATAAGACAGCTCCCTCAGCTCCCTGTAAGTAATGGTAGTGATCACCGCTGGATTAGGAATAATGCGCGGATCGGCAACAAGAAAACCCGATACATCCGTCCAATTCTCATACAAATCCGCACTCACTGCCCTTGCCACAATGGAACCCGTAATATCTGAACCGCCTCTTGAGAAGGTCTTTATGGTATCGTTCGGCATAGAACCATAGAAGCCCGGAATCACGGCACGCTCCACCGTACTTAAACGCTCTGACAGTATCTTGTTTGTCTTATCGGCATCAAAATTTCCCTGCTCATCAAAGAAAATCACCTCCGCCGCATCAATAAATTCATAGCCAAGATAATTCGCAAGCACGATTCCATTTAAGTACTCACCGCGAGAAGCCGCATAATCGCGGCCTGCCTTTCCGATAAAGCACGCCTCCATCGTCTGAAATTCCTTCTCCAAGGATAAATCAAGCCCCAAATCACGGATAATCTCATTATACCGCTCCTTAATCTCCTCCAGCTTTCTCCCAAAATCTGCTTTCTTGGAAGAATAGCACTCGTAAAGCAAATCTGTCACCTTCGAATCCTCAGAAAACCGTTTTCCCGGCGCAGAAGGAACAATGTATCTCCTTGCTTCCTCTGCACGTATAATGTCTGCCACCTTTCGGAACTGCTCCGCATTAGCCAGAGAGCTTCCTCCAAACTTCACTACTTTTATCATTCCCTTGCTTCCTCCCGTTTATCAATCTCAGGCTTCATTATACCCATTCTAACAAGAATTTTCAAGTCTTTTATCACATAACACCATTCTACAGCATTGTAAAAAAATATACGATATTCAAAACAGAAGAAAAGATTACAAAAAACCTTTTACCTAAAAGTATTCTTTATCAACATAGTATAGATTTATGTGAAGGCGATTTATGTAATCATTTTCGAGAAGGGTCCGCATAGCCAGCGCAGCTATTTCCTCCGTCACCCCGCTCCCGCTTAGTGAAAAACGTAGCGGACACTAAG
>CAMWWW010000214.1 GCA_947178015.1 uncultured Clostridia bacterium | reverse complement strand
ACAATCGAGAAAATAGTGCAGAGAATCGCCTTTAGTCCTCAAGGCACCTTTTGAAAAACGTTGTCGCATAATGAGCTTGCGAATTATGCGATATGCTTCAACGAGGTTTCTCACGAGTTAGCGTCCGCTACGTTTTTCATTAAGCGAGAACAGGGTGACGGAGGACTATAGGCGATTCTCTGCGCGAACCTTTTTCGAAAATGATTATGCAAATAACTCTTACAAAATGTTATACTTTATCCGAATGAAATATTCAAATTCAAAAAAGATAATGATATACATAGAAAAGCAGATTATCCTCATTATATGTCATAGGCGAAGTATGCGGAAAATACAATATCATGCGGTATACATAAAAGATAAGGGCTGCCACAAGCATACTGCCTGCGTAAGCCCGAAGAAACTTTCCCACTTTCTTTCTAAAGATATATCGTTTCACAGCACACATCGCTATTCCTGCGGCAAATACTACAAAAAAAGGCTGCATCTGCATACTTTCTTTCCAGTGTCCCGACAAAAACAGCAGAGCTGCCCTTGTCATCCCACAAGCGGGACAGGGCAGCCCTGTTATAATTCGGCTGATGCAGGCGCCGCCAAAGCACACGATCAATATCGCTGCCGCTACTAACATAAAAACTGCTGCTTTCCAGTAATTGCGAATATCCTCCTTCACAAGCTCCCACATCGCCATCTTCTCCAACTAAATCAATGATTCATAAAGTTTTGTGATATCTTCCACGCTGGTGTCCTTTGGATTCCCCGGACGACAGGCATCCTCATAAGCGGACTGTGCAAGGAATGGAATGTCCTCTTTTTTCACAATATCCTTTAAATCCTTTGGAATTCCGACATCCTCAGACAACTGTCTTACCGCATCAACCGCTGCCTTCCTGTACTCTTCCTCGGACATGGCATCTGTGCCGGAAACGCCCATCGCCTGTGCAATATATTTATATTTATCTCCAGTTGCCTCCGCATTATACTCCATCACAGTTGGAAGAATAATGGCATTTGCCACACCATGAGGGGTATCATACAAAGCTCCTAAAGGATGCGCCATAGAATGTACGATCCCAAGTCCAACATTGGAGAATCCCATGCCTGCAACATACTGGCCGAGAGCCATGCTCTCTCTTCCCTCTGGTGTATTATCCACTGCCCCGCGCAGACTTGACGCGATAATCTCAATCGCCTTAAGATGGAACATATCCGACAATTCCCAAGCTCCCTTGGTAATATATCCCTCAATCGCGTGTGTCAGTGCATCCATGCCTGTAGCCGCTGTCAGCCCTTTCGGCATAGTAGCCATCATATCTGGATCGACAAAAGCAACTACTGGAATATCATGTGGATCAACACAAACCATCTTGCGGTTCTTCTGCGCGTCTGTGATAACATAATTGATTGTCACCTCTGCGGCTGTGCCTGCCGTGGTCGGAACTGCAAAAATTGGCACACTCTTATTCTTTGTATCTGCTACACCCTCAAGACTTCTCACATCTGCAAATTCTGGATTATTTATAATAATGCCGACCGCCTTCGCCGTGTCCATGGAGGAACCGCCGCCAATCGCAATAATATAATCCGCGCCTGCCGCCTTATATGCCTCCACGCCAGACTGCACATTCTCAATCGTAGGATTCGCCTTTATATTGGAATAGATCTCGTAAGCAAGCCCTGCCTGCTCTAGAACCTTTGTAACCTTTGCTGTCACGCCAAACTTTAACAAATCTGGATCAGAGCACACAAAAGCTTTTTGAAAGCCTCTTGCCTTTGCCTCCGGCGCAATGTTTTCCACTGCTCCTTTCCCATGATAAGATGTCTCATTAAGAATAAATCTGTTTGCCATACTGCTTCTCTCCTTTACTATTTTCATAATTCTCACATAGGCTTAGTATAACACAGAAAATACAAAAAAGAAAGGCTCCTCGATCCTTACCACCGAAAAACCTTTCTTCTCTTATCTCAAATCTCAAAAGCTGTCTAGCGGATTTGAACCGCCGACCTCATCCTTACCAAGGATGCGCTCTACCAACTGAGCTAAGACAGCACCTCTGCGACTTCTGTAATCGCTCAGTTATGTATTCTACCATAAACTTATAATTGCTGTCAAGCATTTTTTTATCATTATTAAAAGTAGATGTGATCGGAAAAAGGGATGTAATCACTTTCAAAAATGGCTATTCCAACTCTCTGTTTTGTATTATGCCTTTTTCTCCCATACACTACATGACAAATGTAATTCCTCCTTATGCATATCTACACTGTACATCTTACCTTTCTAGTGTTATACTTAACCTATCAATTTACAGGAGGGAAAAATCTATGAATATTGAATCCAAACGTTTATACAAATCACGTACCAACCGTATGCTCTCTGGTGTATGTGGTGGTATTGCAGAATATTTAAATCTCGATCCAACCGTCGTTCGTCTTTTATGTGCAATACTTGGATGTTCTGGCACAGGCATTGTTATCTATATCGTTGCTGCAGTTGTTATGCCAGAAGCACCAAATGATACCTATGATATGTAAAACACCCAATTTTACCAATCCTTTCCTTACATGAAGCAGGCTGCATCCTTGTTGATGCAGCCTGTTTCTCTCTTAAATGCTTTTTGAAAACAACACCATATGCAGAAATGATCTCTCAAACAGTTTATCTTTCTTCGGCAACGGCTTATAAAAGGTTCCTTTGAATTCTTCCATCTCAACCTCACTGAAAATTCCAGCGTTATAAAACAACTCTTTTGCATAACCCAACCCTGAATCTCTGCCATTTCTGTTCATATCTGGCTCCTTTGTCCTCATATTTTTTCGTGCTTCAGCTCAGGCAATAGGCTCTTCAGTACAGATAACACAATTCTACTTTCTGTCTCGCTGCACTTTTCCAGCTCCTGAATAATTAACAGCTTCGTTTCACTATCATCTGTCGATTCTGGATAAAATACCTGCTGCACAGGTATATCCAGCTCTCTGACTAATGGAAACAGAATGGTAAACTTTGGATTACCTGAGCTGTTTTCTATGTCGATGATTGTCCTTTTACATACACCGATCCTCTCGGCAAGAGCCTCCTGTGACATATTTTTGCTTTTTCTTGCACATCGGACTGCCTTCCCCAGCCTATCTGATGCTTGGTTCATTCCAATTCACCCCTCTCTTATTCTACACCACAGTACCCAAGTCGACAATTCACCTATATTGCACTATAATATGAGTTATTTTGCACTTTTTCGACAAAAAGCATAATATGCTATCACAACGATCAAAAAAAGCACCCTTGATCGGATGCTTTTCTTAGGTTTGCATATGCTGTCCGTGCTTTATTTTGCACTGATATAACCCTGTGCTTTTAAAAGCTCTGCACAGAGGACGGCGCCGCCCGCAGCTCCCCTGACTGTATTGTGAGAAAGCCCCACAAACTTATAATCATAAATACTGTCCTCTCGGATGCGTCCAATGGAGATTCCCATTCCATTCTCATAGTCTACATCCAGCTTAACCTGAGGACGATTGTCTTCCTCCTTATACTGGATAAACTGTTTCGGTGCGCTTGGAAGGGCAAGCTCTTGAGGAAGTCCACGAAACTGCTTTAACTTCTC
Source organism: uncultured Clostridia bacterium (assembly GCA_947178015.1). Classification (GTDB taxonomy): domain Bacteria; phylum Bacillota; class Clostridia; order Lachnospirales; family Lachnospiraceae; genus RGIG8607. The sequence goes on along the minus strand of CAMWWW010000214.1, from coordinate 893 downwards.
AATCAGCTGATCTTTTGTCGGACGCTTTCTAAATTTTACGAATACAGCCGCTGTATGACCATTCAATACAGGAACACGGATGCATTGGCAGGTAATCTTTGGCTCCTCTGCTTTTACAATCACACCATTCTCTATTCTTCCCCACAATCGCAAGGGCTCCTGCTCACTCTTTTCTTCCTCGCCCCCGATATATGGAATGATGTTCTCTGTCATCTCCGGCCAATCGGCAAAGGTTTTTCCAGCGCCTGAGATCGCCTGATAGGTTGTTGCCACAACCTCGTATGGCTCAAATTCTTTCCATGCAGTCAGCACTGGCGCATAGCTTTGAATCGAGCAATTCGGCTTTACCGCCACAAAACCTCTCTCCGTGCCTAAGCGCTTCCTCTGAAATGGAATTATCTCAAAATGCTCTGGATTTATCTCCGGCACCACCATTGGGACATCCGGCGTCCATCTGTGTGCGCTGTTATTGGATACTACTGGTGTCTCAGTTTTTGCATATTCCTCCTCAATCGCCTTGATCTCTTCCTTTGTCATATCAACTGCGGAGAAAACAAAATCTACTGTGGAAGCTACCCGCTCCACCTCGTTCACATTCATCACCACAAGCTTTTTCACCGCATCTGGCATCGGCGTGTCCATCTTCCAGCGACCTCCCACTGCCTCCTCATACGTCTTTCCGGCGCTTCTAGGGCTTGCCGCCACTGTGACAACCTCAAACCATGGATGGTTTTCCAATAACGAAATAAACCTCTGTCCCACCATGCCTGTGGCTCCTAAAATTCCAACCTTTAATTTCTGCTCCATCCTCTTCACCTCATACAATTTTTTCTTCATGCTGATTTTCTTGTTTGTTTTTCTGATGCGGACATTTGTCTGTCTCTTGTGATATA
>CAMWWW010000213.1 GCA_947178015.1 uncultured Clostridia bacterium | reverse complement strand
TATGGAATCATTGCTTGACAAAGTGGGGGAAGGTGATATAAACTGTAAAACTGTGGTTAGAAATTTTAATCCAGATCTTGCCGAGGCGGGTGAACAGGCGCAGAAAGAACTTGAGAAGATTGAGATCGCGGATGAAGTGACGGAGGAGCTATGTGATGTCTGCGGCCGCAATATGGTGATCAAGTATGGTCCGCATGGAAAATTTCTCGCCTGCCCCGGTTTCCCAGACTGCCGCAATACCAAGCCATATCTGGAAAAGATTGGCGTTCCTTGTCCAAAATGTGGGAAGGAAATTATTCTCAAAAAGACAAAAAAAGGCAGAAAATACTATGGATGCGAGGCAAATCCAGAGTGTGATTTTATGTCGTGGCAGAAGCCTTCGGCAGAGAAATGTCCGAAGTGCGGAGGAGTTCTTCTTGAGAAGGGAAATAAGCTTGCTTGCATGGAGGAACAATGCGGGTATAGTATGAATAAACAAAAAATATAGAAAATTTCATGAATTTTTTGATAAAACTCTTGTTTCTGTCTGTATAATGTGCTAATATTTCAATAGATGAACAGATTCCTTAAGTACAGATGTGAGAAACGCAGGGAGGAACAAGATGAGCGTACAATTACTTGATAAGACGAGAAAGATCAACAAGCTGCTTCACAATAATAATTCTCATAAGGTAGTGTTTAATGATATCTGCGAGGTGCTCAGCGAGATTTTGAATTCCAATATTTTGGTGATCAGCAGAAAAGGGAAGGTGCTGGGCGTGAGCGTTTGTCCGGGCGTAGATGAGATCACAGAATTGATTGACGACGTGATTGGAGGACATATTGACCGGATGCTAAATGAACGCCTGCTGAGCGTGCTATCCACAAAGGAGAATGTGAATCTTGCAACTCTGGGCTTTGCGGAGGAGAATGTTAGAAAGTATCAGGCGATTATCACTCCCATCGATATATCGGGGGAGAGGCTTGGAACACTGTTTATTTACAAGTCTGACAGCCAGTATGAGATTGATGATATTATCTTAAGTGAATATGGGACGACCGTTGTGGGACTTGAGATGATGCGGTCTGTGAATGAGGAGACGGCGGAGGAGACAAGAAAGGTGCAGATTGTGAAGTCTGCTATCAGCACACTTTCTTTTTCAGAGCTTGAGGCGATCACCCATATTTTTGAGGAGCTGGACGGAAATGAGGGAATCTTGGTCGCAAGTAAGATAGCGGATCGGGTGGGGATAACCCGTTCTGTTATTGTGAACGCGCTTCGGAAGTTTGAGAGCGCAGGAGTGATAGAATCTCGTTCTTCAGGGATGAAGGGGACTTATATCAAGGTACTGAACGATGTGGTATTTGATGAACTGAAAAGATTAAAACAATAGGTCAGGATGACAAGATTTGGAGAGCAAAAGGATTTGGCAGAAAAAGGTTTCCTTTTGCTTTCTGCTTGTTCTGTGATATAAGTACCAAGATGGTAAAAATTTATATTTTGGACTTGCCATTTTTGTGATATAATTTATAATAGTTTATGTGGATGATAATGGTGTGTCCTTGTGGCAGAAAACAGCAGGGGAGGTATTACATGATTAATTCAGGTGTATTTAGGTATATTAATGTTCTTGATAAAGCAGCCGATGCAAGCTGGGCGAGGAATGAGGTTCTCAATAATAATATGGCGAACGCGACGACGCCGAATTATAAGAGAAAGGATGTCCGTTTTGAGTCCTATTTGGAGGAAGAGCTGAGAGGGAGCGGAACGATTGGCCGAAAGATAAGAGATATGAATCTAAGTAAGCTAAATTATTCTACCTATACAGATTTGTCCAATTACCGCTATCGTCTGGACGGCAGTAATGTGGATATGGCAGTGGAGCAGGCAGAGCTTGCATCCGAGCAGATTCGATACCAAGCGTTGACCAGAGCCATGACAAGTGAGTTTAACAGGCTCAGGACAGCGATGACTACATCGTAGATAGATTGATAGAAGGGAAGAGGGACAGATTATGGCAATATTTAGCGGGCTGAATATCAGCGCTTCAGGAATGTCCGCACAGAGAATCCGCATGGATATACTGGCGGAGAACGCGGCGAATGTTAAGACGACGAGGGGGGACGACAATCAACCATATCGCAGGAAGAACGTGGTGTTTATGGAGAAGCCGGCAACCAATTTTAGCACGATCCTTAATTCTGTGACAGGGTATCGAAATTCGTACATAGGGAACGGGGTTAAGGTGTCAGAGATTGTGGAGGATACCAAGACACCGATGAATATGGTGTACGATCCCGCTCATCCTGACGCGGATGAGAATGGTTATGTTACATATCCAAATGTAAATGTGGTGACAGAGATGGTGGACCTTATTGACGCGACGCGCGCTTATGAGGCGAATGTGACGGCGTTCAATGCGACGAAGAGCATGGCGCTTCAGGCACTGGACATAGGCAGATAGAACAATAGGGGAGGAAACTGAAAATGTCAGCATATATACAGTCAATTGACAGTATCGCCGCCCAGAAGCTGGCGGCAACGCTTGAGAAAACTGCCGATTCTAACGACAGGTCCTTCTCAGCCTTCTTTGATTCCGCGGTGAAGCTTATTACAGAGACGAATGATTTACAGACGGCAGCGAATGCAGAGGAGCTCAATATGATGCTGAGCTATGCAGAAAATGCTCATGATTTGTCTAATGCACTTACAAAGGCAGAGCTTGCAATTAACTATACCGTTACGATTAAGAATAAGATTCTGGAAGCATATAAGGAAATTATGAATATTCAGATTTAGTAACAGGGCGCAGCCCACAGCTTTAAGAAATGAAACTTATAAAACGGAGATTGTACCATGCCTGAACAAGTGAAGAAAATCCAGCAACAGATACTGGAATATTGGAATAAATTTAATAAAAAGCAGAAAAAAATTATTATCAGCGTGGCAGCAGTGCTTCTGGTTGCATTTGGTGTTCTGGGATGGGCATTATCAAGGCCGAATTATGTGACATTGATCAAATGTGAGACGGCGTCGGACGCTGCCGATGTTAAGAAGCTGTTAGACGGAAGTGATTATAGCAATACTTACAAGATGTCGGAGGATGGGCTGACCTTTTATGTGAATAAAAAGCAGTATGCGTCGACCACCCTGTTTTTGGCAGAGAATAACATTCCCTCCAGTGGATATACCTATGCAAGCGTGCTGGAGAGTGGGAATGGACTTTTGCCTCCCAGTGACAGTCAGCTTGCCCTGCAGGAGAAGCTGGCGAAGGAGCAGGCAATCAAGCAGATTCTGGAAGCGAATGAGTATATTAGACGCGCCTATGTTGATATTAAGGTGCCGGCTGAGAAGCTTTCCATCTTAAGCGAGGATGAGGAGACGATGGTCGGCATAACGCTGGAGTTAAAGGAGGAGCTTCCGGCTGGAGCCGGTGAGAACCTTGCCAGCGTAGTAGCCTACATGGTGGGAAATGAAACGACAAGACACATTGTGATTCTTGATAATCTGGCTCAGGTGATCTACTCAGGAAGCTTGTCAGAGGATACCTCATTGGCAGGACAGATTTCTGACCAAGTGGGCGTGAAGGCGCAGATGGAGAGCGTGCTTTCCACAAAGGTCAAGGGATTGATTGTCAAGCTGGGAGTTTGGAATGATGTCGAGGTCGCGGCAAACTTACATGCCGATTTTGATGAGAGCACTCAGACAAGAATTGAGTACAGTGTCCCAGATGGAAGGGAGGAAGGCTTCCTTCAATACTATTATCTGAGCACTTCGGAGAATACAAGCGGGTCCGGGGGAACGCCGGGCACGGAGAGCAATGATGAGGACACCGACTATGAGTTGGAAAATGCATCAAACGGAAGCTCAAGCCGCGTGGAGGAAAGACATTATCTGGTCAACCAGACGGTGGATGAGGTAAAAGGAGCGACGGGCGTGGTTCATCTGGATCAGTCCAGTATAGCAGTAACGCTGACTCGCTATCATGTATATAATGAAGATATACTGAAGGAGCAGGGCGAGCTTGATGAGATAAACTTTACTCAGTTTCAGGCGGAGCATGGAAGCCCTGTTATGATGGAGGTGCCAGATGAGCTCTATGAGAACCTTGTAAGAGCGACTGGTATAGCAAGAAACGATATTCATATACTTGCTTATGAGATTCCATTTTTTCAGGAATCGACATCAAGCTTTGACATTACAAATTATCTGCCTTTAATTGTGACGCTGCTGATTATTCTCCTGCTTGCATTTGTAGTATTTAGAAGCACGAGAACAGAGGAAGTAGTGGAGACCGAGCCGGAGCTTTCGGTAGAGGCTTTGCTTGCGTCGACAAACACACAGCCTGCTGTGGCGGATATCGATATGCAAGATAAGTCAGAGGCAAGGAAAGCGATCGAGAAATTTGTGGATGAGAATCCAGAGGCGGTTGCAATGTTGCTTCGCAACTGGCTTGATGATGACTGGGAGTGATAAGGAGTATGGCGGCAAAGCAAGAACAAGAGATGTCTGGTATCCAGAAAGC
>CAMWWW010000212.1 GCA_947178015.1 uncultured Clostridia bacterium | reverse complement strand
TAAAAAGCATTATGTCTATCAAACAAGCTGCAAAAGAGGAACGAAAGAAATTCCGTGAGATCGAAGGTTTTTCCAAAAAGGCTGGCTATATCTGGGATTACTATCGATACTGGATTCTTGGCATCGCAGCCGCTGTGGCCTTCTGCATATCCATCGGAGGCTCCATTTATCATAATATAAAGTATACACAGATTTTTTATTGTGCTATTTTTAATAATCCGCTGACGGATGAGATCCTTGCGTCCATGGAGACCGATTTTTCTGACTATTATGGGCTTGATCCAAACAGCGAGACTATGCATTTTGATAGTACGTATATTATTGCTGAGGACGGCGATCCGCAAACTAATTATGTGACGATCCAGAAGATAGGTGCCATGGTTGCCTCGAAATCGGTTGATTTCTTGATGGGAGATGAATTTACGGTAACACAATATGCGACAGATGGTTATTTTTATAATCTTGAAGAGCTGCTGCCCGCAGATGTCTACGCTGCTCTGTCGGATTATATTATCCGTTGTCCCCAGCTAGAGGATAATTCTGTGATCCCTTGCGCTCTTGATCTGAGCAAGTCCAAGCTGGCAGAAAATGGAACCCTCTACACCAGTCAGCCAATTGGCGGTATTATTGTCAATTCAGAGAATCCTCTCGTAGCAGTAGAATTTATCAAATATATCTTCGGCTTGTAATAATCCGATGCTTTGTGCCGTCCTCTGGGATGCAAGATTTCCCTTCGGCACAAAGCATCGTATCCATCCTTCTAGCGCAAGTTCTTCCTTTAGATAGGCAAGGATTGCCAGACATGCTTCTTTTGCATAGCCTTGACGGCGCTTTTTTTCTGTCACAGCATAGCCAAGCTCCAGATATTGTCCTTCCTTATTTTCTCTTTGTTCCACTCCTGCTGTTCCTATCCATTCTCCACTTTTTTTATCCATCAGCGCCCAAAATCCATATCCGTAAAATCCATATTGGTATCTTCTGTATGCTTCTACATATTCTGTTGGGTCGCAGTTTATCCTTTTGGTACCCAAAGCGGCTTCGTTGCAAAGTTCTATAAAGAGCTCTGCCTCATCCTTGGTAAGCTCCCGGATGCAAAGCCGCTCTGTCTTAGCAATGACAATCGGCTCGCCATGAAAACGTTGGTAAACCATAGAGAGGTATTTTCTTCCAATTCCTTCTAAGCTTGTTATAACATAAGGCACATGGGGAATGGAGTCCATCCCCTCCCTCTCAAGGGCAAGGACCGCTATTTTAAGATGTTCTGCTTGTTTTGCTGCTGTTATCTGATCGGTCAGCAGTAGGCTTTTATAGGGATCAAAGCTTTTCTTGTAATTATTCCACTCCAGAGACTCTGTTCTTATGATAGAAAGGCCTTCTTTTTTCATCTGGGAAAGGAATGGAAGCAGCTCCTTATCCCATGCTGCTTCCTCTACTGCCACCAAAAGTGTCGTCCACACTTACTCTATTTTCTCCGGTTCTGGATATTCCTCGCCAAAGGTGTCCACTGTCATGCATTTGATCGTCTGTGCTTCCTTTGGTCTGTCCATATAGTCCGTCGGCACATTTGCGATGGCATCCACTACGGACATGCCTTCTATTACCTTGCCGAAGGCTGCATAAGCGCCGTCCAAATGTGGTGATACCTTATGCATAATAAAAAATTGAGAGCCGGCAGAATCAGGAATACTGGTTCTCGCCATGGAAAGGACTCCCTCCGTGTGCTTTAGATCATTCTGAAATCCATTCTGAGAAAACTCACCCTTGATCTCATAGCCCGGCCCGCCGGTGCCAGTGCCGTCTGGACATCCGCCCTGAATCATAAAATTCTTTATTACACGGTGAAAAATAATTCCATCATAAAAGCCTTTTTTTATTAGGCTGATAAAATTATTTACCGTATTTGGGGCAATCTGCGGATAAAGCTCTGCTTGTATCTTATCTCCATTTTCCATCTCAATTGTTACAATTGGATTCTTTTTCTCTTTCTCATCCATACTCTCTACTCTCTCTTTCCGCGCCGCGCGCTTATTTTTATTTTAGAAGGAACGACCTCCGCCTCCATGGCTGTGCCCTCCACTGCTGGTGTGATGGCCGCCTCCACCCCCTCCGCCGCCTCTGCCTCCAGAAGAATGATTGGTTTCTATTCTTCGCGAGGTGGTGGTTCGTCTAATAAAGGAATCGGAATGTTGATAAACCTGCGCTCCATTTCTGGAATAGGTGGCTCCATTTACCGTCATATGCGTCTTTGCGCGGTAGCTCATAATCGCCACTACAACGGCTCCCACCGCCGCGGACACGGCAAGACGGAAATACCATGTCATATAATAGGGAAGAGGTTCCTCGTCATACTTATATATGGTATCCTTATATCGATTTGGATCGGTTGTGATCTCATTCACAACAGGCTCCTCACGCAAATAGTTTTCCCCTGATTGAATATAAGAATAACAAGTTGCATAATAATTTCCCGCTGTTAGATCGGCATACAGATCATCTAACAGCGCGTCAATCCTCGCCTCTGTAAAATACATCTCCGCCTTCCCTGATGTGGACAGCCACACCATACGGTTTTGCATATCAATACAGAGAATCATATAATTCCCATATTCCTTATCGTAGCCAAAAGCGTGATCATCGCCAAAATCATCGGTATAATCAACGGTTTCCTTTCCTCCGGTATCGTTGGTGGTCAGGATATAGAGCTCTGTCTCCAGCGCGTCCTCCTTCTCCAAACACAGAGCATTGAGCGCCTGCTCTTCCTCTTCTGTCAATAAATCCGCATAATCAAATACTCTTGTCTTATCTTCGTTGGCATATGACGGAACAGCCGCAAAAAACAACAAGCAGAACACTGCCAGCACCGACATCACACGTCTCATACAAGAAGCCCTCCTATTATCGTAAGTATCAGGTACACCGCTGCCGTCACCCCAACAAACCAGACCGCCATCTTCCCCTTGCTGATTGGCAGACTTCCCACGATCTTTCCCGTCTGCCCATTTAATGTAAACAGATAATCCTTTCCTTTATATTGATAATTTAATAGCCAGACAGGAAGCATGGTATAACTTGCCCCCTGACAGTGTAGACGAATATCCTGCTCGGTGATCATCGTGCTTGAATAGCCCTTGATGGTGTCTCGTGCTTCCTTGAAAATATACTGATGAACTCGGTTCTCCGCACGTTTTTTCAGCACCTCGCTGTCAAAGTTATACTTTTCTGCCAAAAATCCCGACAAATACCCCATATCAAAACTTCGAAGCTCATTATAAGCAAAAGGCTCCAATCTATCCATAATATCATCCGGCATTTTCTCAGAGGCATCTACTGGAATACCCATAAAATCATCACCGACATCACGACTTACATAATAATGATCGGTGTGGGTGTACTCCATATCTCCCCGCCGTTCTCTGCTGACCCTTGTACAATTTGCCTTCAGCCTAGCCCTTGCCGAATAATCATACAGCCAAAACGGAACATACATGCCCGTAATCTTCTCTATGGTAGACTGCGAAGTAAAATCCTTTGGCGTCAACATTCCTTTTTTGCACCATGCACGATAGCTGTTCTGCGCCTGTTCCTTTGTAATTTTAAATGGAATTATCCGCGCGGGCGTTTTCTCCCCACTCAGCCGATCCTCCATCAACGCAGGATTTCCACAGAAGCTGCAAAAAGTTGCCGCGGTGTAATCATCTGTCAGAATCTCTGCGCCACAGCTTGGACAAGTATAGCGCTTAAAGCTCGCCTCCTCCCCCGTGCGGGAGATATCTTTATCCTCTTCTCTCGTCACTTCTGCCTGCGCAACCGCTTTTGTTGTGCCGCAGTGCTGGCAAAGCAACATCTGCGACTTACTGTCAAATACCATTGCCGCGCCGCAATTTGGACACTCATATTCTCGAACCATCTTAATCCCCCATTATAATTCTATATCAAATACTGTTTTTCTTTCAGTGCCTTCTCGATAAGCTCTAACGTTTTCTTACTATCCGCCTCCACCGTATGATAATGATAATTGGATGTTATATTTTTCAGCGGGCTGGATTTCCCGCTGCGAATTGTCTCAAGAAATTCCTGAACCTGTCTTCTGGAGGAAATATTGAGCTCCGCTCGAATCCTTCCATAAACCTTATGATTAATAAATACGTCCACCACTTTTCCACCAAGATCCACGATGGTGTTTAATTCATCCTCCATCTGCCCGTCTGTGTGGCTGACCTTGTAGATATGTGTGCTCTTTTTGGTCTGTTTTATGTAATAACCGCGGTTTGTGGACAATATATCATATCCCGCTGCACGCAAAAGTGCAATATCCTGAACAATCACCTGACGGCTTACCTCATATTGCTCTGCCAGCCTGCCGCCGGGAACAGGGGCAGCACTTTCTCTGACCGCTTTCACGATTTCCTTCCTGCGTTCCTCTCCTGTCATGAGATGTAGGTTTCCTTTCTTTCTATATGAATTACTATATCACATTATACACCACTCTTAATTGAGTTGCAACTTGTTCATAATTCGTTCAAATATCATTCAAAAACCTTTTACATTATGA
>CAMWWW010000211.1 GCA_947178015.1 uncultured Clostridia bacterium | reverse complement strand
TTGTCAGTTTTCTCTGCGTCAGATTTGTTATATAAATGAATTAGCGGAAATGATTGCACGAATTTGTATTCGTTTCTGTTACATACTGACTATATATGAGGAGGAAACAACTATGAAAAGGAAAAAGTGGAAAAAAGCCATAGCTCTTGCAACTGCTGTTACAATGACTATGGGAGCTTTAAGCGGCTGTAGCAATGGCGGGTCCGATCCGACCACCGGAACAACAAAGGCGGACAACACAACCGCAGCGCCAAACCAATCTTCCCAGAACGAAACTACTGCACAGCAGTCTGAAAACACAGGGATTACTTATCCAATTGAAAATGCTGGAACATTTACTTATGGAATGTCTCTGGCAACTGCTTGGAGCGATCGATATGATTCTTATGATGCTCTGCCTCTGGGCAAGGCATTGGAAGCACAGACTGGCTTTGATATGAAGATGGTTCATGTACAGGATAAGACAGCGATGAACCTGCTTCTTGCATCTGGTGAGCTTCCTGATGCTATCACGTACAACTTTGCAAGCAATTATACCGGCGGTAATGCAAAGGCATACAGCGATGGCATTATCTATTCTATGTCAGAGGAATTTTTGCAGGAAAATGCTCCTGATTATTGGGCTTATCTTCAGGCAAATCCTGAGGTATTAAAGCAGGTAAAAGCAGATGACGGCACCGTGTACGGCTTTGGCTTTATCTTGGGCGGCGATCTGTTAAAGGCTGGACAAGGTATCTTTGTCCGCGAGGATTGGCTTAACGATCTGGGGCTGGAAGCACCAGAAACTCCTGAAGAATTTAAGGAAATGCTCAAGCAATTTAAGGAAAAGAAGGGCGCAGAGATTCCTTTTGAGGTAACAAACAATACTCTGACTGGCCTTCTTAAGACTGGCGATATTACTTCCGCTTTCGGTTTAATCTGTATGGATACGTATCAGGTGGATGGCAAAGTGCATATCGGCTATGCAGAGCCTGAGTTTAAGGATGTACTCGCTTACCTGAATGAGCTGTACGCAGAAGGTCTGCTTGATCCAAACTTCGCTACTGTAGATTCTGAGACAGTTACAGCAAACATGCTGACTGGTGTAGCGGGAGCAACAGACGGCGCCATCGGAAGCGTTATGGGAACCCTTCTTACTACCAATGCAGACGTAGAGGGATACTCCCTGATTGGAATCAAGAATCTTGTTGCAAAAAGGGGCGATACACCGATGTTTGGTAAGTGGAGCACCGATGTTCCCGGCAATATGACCGTTATCACCAATTCCTGCAAGGACCCTGCCATGGTAGCAAAGTTCTTTAACTATGGTTACACAGAGGCTGGACATCTGTTATACAATTTCGGTACTGAGGGCGAAAGCTTTGAGTATGTTGGGGGAGAACCGATCTTTACAGAGTTAATTACCAATAATCCAAATGGACTGACCTTAAAGCAGGCGCTGTCCGAGTATCAGTTGGCATGGACCAATGGTCCTTTTGTTCAGGACCCTGCATATCTGCTTCAGTACTACTCCGATCAGAGACAGAAGGATGCCCTTACTCTGTTTAGTCAGGTAGACGCGGCAAAGTATAAGTATCCAGCTGTAACCATTCCTACAAATTCTGCTTCCGAGCACTCAAGCTTGACCAGTGAGCTGGAAACCTATAGGGATGAAATGATTATTAAGTATATCCGCGGTGAGGAATCTCTGGATAATTTTGATGCATATTTGAACAACTTAAAGTCTATGGGACTTGAACAGTTAATTCAGATCAAGCAAGCTGCATTAGATGCTTACAATGCTCAGTAAATAATGCCAGACTTGGGGAGGACCTGCTGTTTCAGGCAGGTCCTCTCTTACACTCTATCGCATGACAGGAGGGATACGATTGGAACTTTCACGCAAAAAAAAGGAGAAAACGGCTGTAAGCATTGCCCCTAAAAAGACCTACTGGCAGAGGCTTGGCAGAGATCTGAAGAAAAACCGCACTGCATACATACTGTTTATTCCCGTGCTGTTGTATTATTTGGTTTTCTGTTATAAACCAATGTATGGCCTAATTATTGCCTTTAAGGACTACTCGCCCTATAAAGGAATCTTGGCAAGCCCTTGGACAAGTAATTTTGGATTAAAATACTTCCTAAGCTTTTTCCAGTCTGTATATTTTGGAAGATTAATCCGAAATACGTTGGTTATCAGTATTACAAGTATAGTGGTGACATTTCCTGCCCCGATTATTCTTGCCCTTCTCTTTAACGAGATGCAGGCTAAAAAATATAAGGGCTTTTTACAGACACTTACCTATCTGCCGCACTTTATCTCCACGGTTGTTATCTGTGGTATGATTCGTATGTTTGTAGATTACGACGGTTTTATCACACAGACCTTGGCTAAAATGGGAGTTGTTGACGGCACCTTGTCTTTGTTGTCCAACAAAAATTATTTTGTGGCAATCTATGTATTATCTGGTCTGTGGCAAACCATTGGATGGAATGCAATTATTTACATATCCGCGCTGGCTGGCGTTGATCAGGAGCTCTATGAAGCTGCCCGCATCGATGGCGCCAACCGCTGGAAGCAGACGATCCATGTAACGATACCATCCATTATGATGACTATTATAATGATGTTGATTCTTCGTTTAGGCTCCGTGATGAGCGTTGGCTATGAGAAGATTATCCTTCTCTATAACGCGGGTATCTACGATACCGCAGATGTTATCTCAACCTTTGTTTACAGAAAAGGTCTTCTGGACGCAGACTGGAGCTATGCAACCGCTGTCGGGCTGTTTAACTCTGTGATCAATCTGGCACTGGTTCTGACCGCCAATAAGATCACTAAGAAGCTGACCGATATGGGACTGTGGTAAGGAGGAGCGAGATGATAAAGAAAAGTATTAGTTATCGTATATTTACTGTATTTAATTATTTCATCCTAACACTGATCGCGCTGATCTGTCTGTATCCATTTTATTATGTTATACTGGCATCCATCAGCGATCCCGCCGAATTTATGAGGCACAATGGACTATTGCTCGCGCCTCTCGGCAATCTTACAATGGATGGCTACAAAATGGTGTTTAAATATAAGCTGGTAATGTCCGGTTTTCAGAATACCTTTTTTGTATTGTTTGTGGGCTTAGTTGTAAACCTGATTATGACAGTCTTAGGCGCTTATGTTCTCTCCATCAGGGATCTGATGCTGAGAAAACCATTATCCATAATGATTGTCATCACCATGTATTTCTCAGGAGGTATGATTCCGACTTACCTTAACGTCAAGGAATTAGGGATGCTCGACAGCCTTTGGTCACTGATTATCCCCGGCGCTATCTCCACCTCCAATATGCTGATTATGAGAAGTGCCTTTCTGTCCGTGCCAGACTCTCTGCCAGAAGCTGCTAAGATAGACGGCGCAACACACCTGCAAATCCTTAACAAAGTCATGATGCCTCTCGTAAAGCCCACTCTTGCTGTTATGGTGCTGTACTATGGTGTATCCCACTGGAATGCATGGTTTAATTCCTCCATCTATCTGCGCACACCGTCCAAATTTCCTCTTCAGCTTGTGCTTAGGAATATCCTTGTGGACAATCAGATGGGTGATATGATGGTTGATATCGCCTCCGACCGAACACCAATGATGCAGGTTCTGCTCAAATACTCTCTGATTGTAGTCAGCAGCGTGCCCATTATCTGCATCTACCCCTTCTTACAGCGCTTCTTTAAGAAAGGTGTTATGATAGGAGCAGTAAAAGGATGAGAAAAATTATCTGGACAGGAGACTCGACCGCCGCTTTTAACGGCGCAGACACCTTCCCTCAAACAGGTATCGGGCAGGAATTCGACCGCTACTGCAAAAGGGAATATCTTGTATTTGATTTTGCCGTAAACGGAAAAAGCTCCAAAAGTTTTTATGATGAGGGACTGTTTCAGCCAGCAGAGGCACTTCTTGAGCTGAACGACTTCTTATTTATCCAGTTCGGTCATAACGATGAAAAGCCCAAAGCGGACCGTCACACAGACCCTTACACTACCTATCAGGAGTACCTGATGCGCTATGCAAACGCGGCAAAAAGCCGCGGGGCCATTCCCGTGTTGATCACACCACTGTCCCGCCGGCTCTTTAAGGAGGATGGCACGATAGAAAACAGCCACGGCGACTACCCGCTGGCAGTAAAAGAATTAGGAAAGAGGGAAGGAATCGCCGTAGTTGATCTAACAGAGAGCAGCCGCATCCTATATGAACAGACCGGCGATCTGCAGAGCAGAAAATGGTTTATGTATTTTCCCTCCGGCACCTATGAAAACTACAAAGAAGAAGTCAGAGACAACACCCATCTAAGCTGTGAGGGTGCCGTAAAAATGGCAGGACTTATCGCCCAAGAGCTAAGAGCACTTGGCGGAATCTATGCAGAAATCTTAATTTGACTTGTTAAATCCTCCTTTAACGTGGTATAATTTTTATATTCATTATTCCAGTTTTCGGAGGATTTATATATGTTTAAGAAAAAAACCAAAGCTGCCCGCGGAAGAGACATCAAACGCCTATTTCGCGCCATGGATAAAATTGCAGAAGGAAATTTTGAAGAAGTAGACGCCTCTACTT
>CAMWWW010000210.1 GCA_947178015.1 uncultured Clostridia bacterium | reverse complement strand
GTACAGCGGAGCGCACAGGTCATTACATATCTGCCGTATTTTATTTCAACGGTGGTAGTAGTGGGTATGATGACGAATTTTTTGTCACCATCGACAGGAATTATTAATCAGATTATTGTGAAACTCGGCGGAAAGCCTATTAATTTTATGAGCGATCCCTCGTGGTTTCGAAGATTGTATGTAATATCGGGTTCTTGGCAGAGCTTTGGGTTTAATTCCATTATTTTTGTGGCGGCGATTATGGGAATTTCACCGGATTTGTACGAGGCGATGCGGATGGATGGCGCTTCAAAATGTCAGCAGGTCTGGTATCTGGTTCTTCCAATGATAAAGCCGACAATCCTGCTTTTGCTGATTATGTCGCTGGGAAATATCTTAAGTGTTGGATTTGAGAAGGTTTATCTTATGTATAATACGGCTGTGTATGAGACGGGGGATGTTATCTCTACCTATGTGTACAGACAAGGTATTGAAAATAAGAATTATAGCTATGCGACAGCAGTGGGGTTGTTTAATTCTGTGGTGGGCTTTACATTGGTGTGCGCCTCAAATTGGCTTAGCCGCAAGCTTAGCGGCTCATCCTTATGGTAGGAGGTGCGAAGATGAGAGAGAAGAAAAGAAGCGTATGGGTAGAGTTTCGAAATGAGGGCGCCGGAGATAAGATATTTGATATTATTGTGTGGATTCTTGTGGCTTTTGCCGTATGTGTTACGTTATACCCATTTCTCTATGTAATCAGCATATCCTTCAGTGACGGGATGGCAGTGGCAAAGGGAGAAGTAATGTTTTTGCCGAAGGGCTGGGATCTGGAAGCGTATCATATGGTGATCCGTTATAAGCAGCTCTGGATTTCCTATGGCAATACATTTTTATACACGATTGTCGGAACAATATTTAATGTGGTATTTACTTGTCTGGCGGCATATCCGCTGTCCAGAAAGCAGTTTTTCCTTCGGAAGAAGATGAATTTTTTGCTGGCTTTTACGATGTATTTTTCCGGCGGTTTGATTCCTACTTATATGGTGGTGACGGGTCTTGGTTTTTATAATTCCAGATGGGCGATGATTATTCCCACGCTTTTAAGTGCATATAACGTGATGATATGTCGCTCGGCGATGGAGGCTATTCCAGAGGATTTGTTTGAAAATGCGGCTTTAGAGGGAGCGAATGATTTTTATATTATGGCAAAGATCGCGGTACCTTTGGTAAAACCTACACTGGCAGTACTTACGCTCTACTATGCCGTGGCAAGGTACAATGATTTCTTTAATGCCATGCTTTATCTGGGAAAAAGTGAGCTTCAGCCGCTGCAAGTATTTTTGCGGCGTATCCTGATTATCGCCTCCACGGAGATTATACAGGCGTCTGGAACCACAGCGGCGGCAGCGGCGGCACAGTCCACGCTGAAGATCCGCTATGTATGTATTGTCCTTTCCACAGTGCCGATCTTATGTATCTGCCCATTTGTTCAGAAGTATCTGGTAAAGGGAACCATGCTCGGCGCAGTGAAGGAATAGAAGCAATTATAAAATGAGGAGGATTTACTATGAGAATGACAAAAAAGGTAATGGCACTTGCCATGACAGCAGTTCTTACAGCGGCATCGCTGGCGGGCTGCGCAGGAAACAATTCTTCTGACAATGGTACGACAACCAGCAAAAATGCGGGAACCACTCCTTCAGCATCAAGCGCAAGCACTTACACGGGAGCGGCTCCTGTCACAGAGGAGGCGGGCGCAAAGGTAAGTATGCTTGCCATGAATTCATGGTATTCTACGGTGGATTTAAGCAAGGATGCACAGATTTTGGATGAGATTCAGAGCAGAGCCAATGTGACGATTGATTGGAATCTAATTGATCCAACGATCTATGCGGATACGGTAAGCCCGATGTTGGCTGCTGGAACTGATTTGCAGGATATTGTTCTGCTGCCGGATCAGGACCCCAATATGTCCTACATTAAGTCAGGAATGTTTATCGCGCTGGATGAATATTTTGATTCTATGCCAAATTATAAGAAGTTTCTGGATGAGAATCCAGAGATCAAGGCAGCGCTTACAGCCACGGATGGTCATATCTACTATGTGCCGCAGACGGTGGTGACAAGAAATTATCAGCCGTGTATGATGATCAACGTAAGATGGCTTGAGAAATTAAATATGGATGAGCCTAAGACTTTGGATGAGTTTGTGACAATGCTGAGGGCTTTCCGCGACAATGATATGAATGGAAATGGAGATTCCTCCGATGAGATTCCGATGAGCATTACCTCCGCCTACCTGCCTTATCTGTTTGGACCTGCTTTTGGGCTGGATCTGGTCAGCGGCTTTTATGCAGATGACAATGGAACGGTGCATTATGCATATTATGAGTCGGAAAATTATAAGAAGTATCTTGAGTTTGTAAAGAGCTTATATGATGAGGGACTTTTGGAGATGGAGTATACCTCTCTGAACCGAGATCAGATTACTTCCCGCTGTGCGCAGGATATCACAGGTGTTACCTTTGACTTTAGCTGGCAGATGTCAACCTTGTACAGTGCACAGTTTGCTGATTATGATGGAACAACACCTATATTCAAGGGTGTGGCTCCTATCTCCGGCGAGTATCAGGGCAGCTATGTGGGAAGAAATCCAGTATCAGGTATTTTTGGAGTGACAAAAAATTCCGGTAATGTGGATCTTGCAGTAAAATTCCTTGATTATATTATGAGCGAGGAGTGTCAGGATTTGTATGTGTGGGGACTTAAGGATGTCACCTATACCGAGGCAGCGGATGGAAGCAGAGAGTACCTCCCAAGATGTAGTGAGGATACGGTGTGGTATCAGCAGTTAGGGATTAATGCGCCATGTATGCCATCTCAGCAGAGTGTTCCAGCGACAGATGTTCTTCTGGCAAAATGGCATGTGGAAGTAGATAAGGAGATAGAGCAATATATTAAGGCGCCTTTCCCCAATGTTTATGCGACGGATGAAGAAGCAAGCGTGTTAAGCCAGTATTTGGTGGATATACAGACCTATGTGGAGCAGATGAATGTGGCATTTATCTCTGGTGTCAATGATATGGCAACCTTTGATAGTTATCTGACAACCTTAAAGAATATGAATATTGAGGAGCTGATTCAGATCAAGCAGGCTCAATATGACAGATATATGGAGGCTTATAAGTAAAGAGTGGAGCGGACAATTCAGATTAAGGAGTATTATACCTGTCTGAATCACTTAAAGAAGCAGTTTGACCGTTTTGGCAGGCAGGACGCTTTTTTTGCAAGCACCAGAGAGGATTATCTGGCGTGGAAATCTCATGTGAGAACCGTTTTGTCTGAGCTTCTGGGGCTACAATACATGGAAACCTGCCCGCTTCGGCCGGTGCTTGAGGAAAGGGTGGAAATCGAGGATGGAATTATCAGGGAAAAGGTTCGGATTCAGGTGGAGCCGGATGTGTGGATGCCTGTATATATCTTGATTCCGCCCGCTGCTTCCTCACTGGACAAGCGGAAGAAGTGTATACTTGCGCCTCCGGGACATATGGGAGGCGGAAAGTATGCAGTGGCGGGAATGGCGGAAATCCCCGCCGTGAAGGATAGAATTGCACAGTTTCATTATGATTATGGCTTACAGCTCGCAAAGCTTGGCTATGTGGCGCTGTGCAATGACAGCCGCGGATTTGGGGAGCGCAGAGAGGCTGCCATGCAGGGAGATAAGGAAGAGCAGTTTATTGGCAGCACATGCAATGAGCTGTCCCGCATGGCGCAGTCTCTTGGACAGACCGTGATCGGGATGTGTGTCTGGGATCTGATGAGACTGCTAGATTATATTAGCGAGCGCGGAGAGTGGGATACAGACACAATAGGCTGCCTTGGCTTTTCCGGGGGCGGCATGCAGACGTTATGGCTTGCAGCTTTGGAGGATAGAATCTCCTATGCGGTGATAAGCGGGTATTTTTATGGATATAAGGATTCTCTTCTTACATTGAATGGAAATTGTAGCTGTAACTATGTGCCGGGACTTTGGAGACATGTAGATATGGGGGATATCGGGGCACTGCTGGCGCCAAGGCCTGTTATGATTCAGTCCTGTCGCGCGGATCATCTAAATGGAGAGCGGGGACTGGATAATGTGTATGAGCAGCTTGAAATTATGAGGCGTGCCTATCAATTATTTGAGGCACAGGATCATATCTTTCATGATGTGCAAGAAGGCGGGCATTGTTTTCATGTAGAACAATTAGCTGGATTTTTAGACAGGTGGGTTAAAAAAATATAGATCACATACAAGCGGTGGAATCCGAACGATTCGCCGCTTTTTTATGTGCGGGGATGCGAAGGAAGATAAGCTGCGGCGCAGCAGGTATCCCATGCAGCAAGTAGAGGAGGAAAACATTCCTTGCTCGATGGAACTGGTCTGTGTAAAAGCGTGAAAAGGAAAAATATGGATAAGAAGCTTTAAAAATATGTGTGGGTATGCTATAATCTATTATATTTTAGGAAAGAGTAATAAGAGTATCAGGAAAGGAAGTTGGATATGGGCAGAGTGATTGGGATTGGTTATCAGTATTTTGGCCAGATGATTCATGATCATGATTTTTATATAGATAAAACGT
>CAMWWW010000209.1 GCA_947178015.1 uncultured Clostridia bacterium | reverse complement strand
CGGAGCCACTCCTCGGTATCGCCTGCCCGCCGCCCGCCCATTGACCGCTGCAATGCCTGCGACCGCCGTTCCATGCACACTCTCATCTGTTACAGGAACAAGGCGCAGCCCCGCCTCCCTTCCACTTCGCAGAGCCTCATTGATCTGCTCCTCTGTAAACTCTACCCCCATCCGATACCCCTCCGGCGGGCTTTGGTTCTCAGAAGGAATTAACGTCTGATCCCAGATGCGCAAAATTCTGGTCGTTCCATCCTCCTTCTGAAAATCAGGATGAAAATAATCAATACCAGAATCCAGCACCGCCACCAGACAGCCATTTCCAAGCAGACCAAGGCTATTATTTCCCGGCTCCGCTGTTGCCTGAACAGAAGTAATACAGGCTGCCCGCCTTCCCTCATCCAGCTCAAAAAAAAGACTTTTGGGCTTCTCAATATAGGCAATCTCAGGAATTTTAGAAAGCAGGTCGAGCTGCTCCTTGCTAACTGTAAAAATAGCATATCCACCAAGCAGCTCGACCTGATTTTGAAACAATCCCTCATATTGACGGAGATTTCCACTAAACCTTACAATAACCTCCCACTCAGAAGAATCCTCCTGAACTCCCACCCCAAGCTCCAAAGAGCGCTCTCTCTCCTCTTTCGTCGCCTGAAGGGAAAGATTAAGAAGATTCTCTCTTTTCTGACTATCCATTCTATCTGCCGCCTCTGTTCTCTTTCTATATCTTATTCCGAATAACAGAGCACTATACCTGCGGCAGATCGCATCGCAATTAAACAAGAAAACTATACTGAGACATATAGAGATTATAATACTCTCCCTTCTGCTCCATCAACTCATCGTGATTGCCCCGCTCCATAATCTTTCCTTTATCAATGTACATAATACAATCCGCGGACTGAATGGTGGACAGCCTATGCGCGATAATAAAGGATGTTCTGCCCTCCAAAAGCTTTTTCAATCCTCTTTGCAGCACAATTTCTGTCTCCGTATCAATGCTGGACGTCGCCTCATCCAAAATCAATATCTTCGGATCGGCCAACAATGCCCGCGCAAAGGAGATAAGCTGCCTCTGTCCTGCCGACAGGCGGCTTCCTCTCTCGTTGACCTGCGTCTGATACCCATTTTCCATCTGCATAATAAAATCATGCGCACATACTGTTTTCGCCGCGCGTATTACATCCTCGTCCGACGCTTCCATATTACCATAACGGATATTGTCCATAATCGTGCCGGAGAAAATAAAGCTGTCCTGAAGCATAACGCCCATCTGCGTGCGGAGCGATCGAATGGTCACTTTGCTGATATCAATGCCGTCTATCAGAATCTCACCCGAATCAAGGTTATAAAAACGACTCAACAAGTTAATGATCGTCGTTTTGCCCGCTCCAGTCGGACCTACAATGGCATAGGACTCTCCCTGCGCCGCCCTAAAACTCACATGATCCAGCCGCTTAATCCCATCCTCATAACTAAATTCCACATCGCGAAACTCCACATCCCCCTTGATCGGCGGCATCACAAAAGCATCCGGCGCATCCTTGACATTGACAGGCTCGTCTATCGTCTCAAAAATTCTTTCCAGATACGAGATCGACGTCAACATAGAATTATAAAAGCTCGCCAATGTTGTGATAGGCGTCCAGAATCGATTAATATAGCCGGTAAAAGCCACAAGAATACCCGCCGTGATCGCCTGATTTCCGCCAAATATCATATTTACGCCAATCACATACACAAAGGAGGTTGTCACCACCGAGATCGTGTCAACAATAGGCGACAGCATCATATTATATTTCACCGCATTGAGCCACGCACTTCGGTACTCTCTACTTAATCGGTTAAAAATTCCCTGATTGGTCTGCTCTCGCACAAAGGACTGTGTCACGCGGATGCCATTTAAACTCTCGGCAATATAAGCGTTGAGATTTGACTGCTTATTGCTCTCAATCTGCCATGCACGGCGCTGCTTTCTCTTCACGGTCCAGATAAGAACAGCCAACACGGGGATACCGCACAGACAGACAAGCGTCAGTCTCACATCCATGCTGAGCATAAACAACACAATAAAAATCAAGCTACAGCAATCCGTTATCGTATTCACAATACCATTGGAAAGCAGGTCACTTAAATTATTCACATAATTCACCACACGCACCTGAATCTTGCCATGAGGCCGGTCATCATAATAAGAAAACGGCAGCTCTTGCAGATGCACAAAAAGCTCCTTTCGCAGCGCGTGAATCACATTCTGTCCCACCTGATTGGTAAGCGTCACCTTCGCTTTTAAAATCAGGCAGATAACCACCGTGAGAAACAGCATAAAAAGCGATGTCCGCACAATCGCGCCAATATCCCCCGCAGGAATATAAAAATCCATAATATTCCTCAAAAAACGCGGGAACAGCATAGACAACGCACTGGATGTCAACATCAAGATAATAGCGAGAATCATCTTATTTTTATGTGGACCAACATAATGCGCCAGACGCTTAAGCTGGCTAATATTAAAACCACTCTCTAATGTCTCGTCAATATCATATTTATTTCTTGCCATATTCCCTACCTCGCTTCTGCCTGCGCATATACTCCTTAAATGCAGGGCTTTTCCTCAGCTTGTCAAATTCACCGTACTGATGAGTAAACACCGTCTCATAATAGCCATGCTTCTTCAAAAGCGCATCGTGCGTTCCCTGCTCCACAATCTTTCCATCATTTAAAACCAAAATCAGATCGGCGTCCTTAATCGAAGAGATTCGATGTGCAATAATAAACACGGTCTTTTTCTTTGGAAGATTAGCAAGTGCCTCCTGAATCTTTGTCTCCGTCTCCATATCCACCGCGGAGGTCGTATCATCAAGAATAATAATCGCCGGGTCCGTGATCAGCGCCCTAGCAAGCGAGATTCTCTGCTTCTGCCCGCCGGAAAGCCCCATGCCCCGCTCTCCTACAATCGTGTCATACCCATCCGGCGTATCCAGAATAAAATCCTCCGCATTAGCAACCTGAGCCGCCCACTTTACCTCCTCTATGCTACAATCCGGCCTTCCATATGCGATATTTCCCTCAATCGTGTCCGAAAACAAGAATACATCCTGCATCGCCATCCCAATATTCTGCCTTAAAGAATACAGATCCATATCCTTCACATCTGTGCCATCCACCCTGACGGTACCTCCCGTCGTATCATAAAATCGGCAAAGAAGATTCATCAACGTTGACTTTCCCGCGCCAGTAGCCCCGATAATACCTACTGTCTGCCCCGGCTTTACCTCAAAACTGACATCCTGCAAAATATCCTCATCATCCGCCATATAAGACACATGCTCAAAAACCACACCACCCTGAAGCTTTTTCACCACCGGATGAGCAGGCTCCCGAATCTCCGGCTCATGACTGATAGTGGAATAAATCTTTTCAATCGAGGTAAGAAAACGCTGCAAGTCGTTAAACAGCCACCCCATCTGACGAAGCGGATTTGTCAACATCCACAGATACCCATTGATTGTCACCATATCTCCCAGAGACATCTCACCCTGAACCACCATAACGCCTCCGCCAAGCATCAACACAAACATGAGAAAATTTGACAAAAACTCAAATATCGGTATGTACTTAGAAAAAACCGCTGTCGTCTCAAGCTGCGCATCACGAAAATTATCATTCTCCACATCAAACTTTTCTATCTCAAAATCTTCCTTCGCAAACGCCTTAACCACGCGGTTTCCGCTGATATTTTCCTGCGCAAATGCATTGAGGCTGGAAAACATCTGCCGATTCTTCCAAAATGCAGGACGTAAATTTTTAATCTGAAAATACGTCGTGGCAGCAGTAAAAGGCAGCACCAATATCATAATACATGCCATCTTCACATTCACCGTAAACATCATAACCAGCGCAAAAAAGAAAACCAAAAACGCCTCCAGACAAGAATACATCACATGCGACACAAAATGCCGCACTGCGTCCATATCACCGGTCTGTCTGGACATCAGATCTCCGGTGCGGTTTTTATTATAAAAATTAAAATCCTGAAGCAGCAGACGCTTATACACCTCATCGCGCAGTGAATACAATGTTCCCTGAGATGCCGTCTCCATACAGAACAACATCACCAAACGAAGGGCACTCCGAAGCACCGTGGATGCCAGCAAAAAAAGAATAAGCTGCGGCAGAATCGCTCTGTTTCCTCCCTCGACAACCTCCTCAATAATTCTTCCCGAAATCTGCGGCTTAATCACAGCCAGCGCAGACGCCACCGGAATAATCAGAAAACCGGTAAGCAGATATTTCCTGTACCTTTTCATAAAAGGATAAAACCATTTAAAGGCCTCCATATGAACTCCTTTCCATGCGATCACGCATATCCATCAGGAACATCTCCATTATGTACCTACAAGGCAGTATAGCGAAAACTGTCGAAAATAGAAATGTAGTTTTCGGCTTTTTTAATGGAGATTATTATAAAAATTTCTATGTTTTTACTGTTTTTTTAAATCTAATATATAAATTTACAGGTTTTTTTACCAAAATATACTTCTTACTATAAGGTATAAGTTTTTGTAAAGATACATTTTATAGTCATTTTCGGAAAGGGTCCGCGCA
>CAMWWW010000208.1 GCA_947178015.1 uncultured Clostridia bacterium | reverse complement strand
ATTATAAGGTACCTAATATATTGTTGAAAAAGAAAAGGGGGAATGAAACAGGCATGAAGCTTATTGTAAACTATATTAGAAGGCACATTGGCATCTTCTTACTCTCAACCTTTTTTCTGACGATGGAAGCAATGGCGGATCTGATGCAGCCAACCTTTATGTCCATGATTGTGGATAATGGGATAAAAAATGCTGCTATTGCTCAGATTCTTTTCTATGGGGCGATTATGCTTGGAATAGCCATTATGGGGGCAGTGTGCGCCATTATGCGCAACCGCTTTGCAAGCCGTGTCTCCCAGACTATCGGAAAAGAACTGCGCCGCGATATGTACCATAATGTTCAGCAACTCTCCATGGAGAATATCGACCGCCTGCGCCCAGAATCTATTATTACCCGCATCACCAATGATGTGGCGCAGATACAGGAATTTATCAATGGCATTATGCGGATTATGGTAAAAGCTCCCATCACCTGTGTCGGCGCCATTCTCCTCATTCTGATCCAGACGCCAAGGCAGGCTCCCATTATGGCGGTGATTATTTTTATCGTTTCTTTGCTCGTTATGGGAAACATGAAGATCGGTTATCCACGGTTTGGCGCTGTACAAAAAAGACTGGATCGCCTCAATGGTGTGGCGAGAGAATTTCTTTCCTCTGTCCGCGTAGTCAAGGCATTTCACGCAGAGGAAGAAGAAATGAAAAAATTTGAGGAGGTATCCGTGGAACTTGCCCGCGCCAATACCGCCGCGCTCCGCACAATGGCAGTATTTTCACCATTTATTAATCTGACGGTCAATTTTGGCATTGTGCTCCTTCTGTGGATCTCTGGGAGCAGACAGAGTGCAGAGATTGGCAGGCTTATGGCATCCGTCAATTATATGACGCAAGTATTATTTGCCGCCAATATGATCTCAAATACACTGAACACTGCTGTTCGGGCAACGGCATCCTCCGAGAGAATCAAGGAAGTGCTTGAGGAAAGACCCGCACAGCATACGCCAAAGAAGCCTCTTATGCCAGATATTTCTGGCGATATTCGCTTTGAACAAGTGTCCTTTACCTATGCAGGCGCAGGAAAAGAAGCGCTTCATAACATCGATGTGCATATATATCCGGGCGAGACAGTTGGGATTATCGGGTCCACTGGCTCAGGAAAATCAACACTTGTCAATTTAATTCCTCGGTTTTATGATGCTGTCACCGGAACCATATGGATAGACGGATGTGATGTCACGCAAATTGACGCGAAGCATTTACGCAGCGCGATTGCTGTTGTTCCCCAGAAAGCTTTGTTATTTTCTGGAACCATACGGGAAAACCTGCGCTGGGGACGTGCGGACGCAAATGACAGCGAACTACAAAAGGCAGCAGAAATTGCCTGCGCAGAAGAATTTATCAAGCAAAGTGCACAGGGATATGATACGATGCTTGGTCAGGGCGGAGTAAATCTCTCCGGCGGACAGAAACAGCGCCTCTCCATCGCGAGAGCGCTTGTCAGAAAACCACATATTTTAATTTTAGATGACTGTACCAGCGCGCTGGACGCTCGAACCGAAGCAGATGTGTTAAGCGGCTTGCGCGGCATGGCAGAAAATATAACCGTGTTGCTGGTTAGTCAGCGTATCTCTGCCGTTATGCGCGCAGATCGCATCCTGTGCATGGACAATGGCAGCATAGTGGGATATGGAAAGCATGAAGATCTTATGGCGACCTGCGAGACCTATCAGGCAATCTATCATTCTCAGATTGGGAAAAATGGGAGGTGATTCATACAATGGCAGAAAAAAATGGAGGAATTCCTCCGGCAAATTTAAACGGCATATCACGCCCCGGACGCGGCGGAGTCGTTGTAAAACCGAAAAATATGAAGGGAACACTTGTAAGACTTTGGCGATTGACAGCAGGACAAAGAAAAGGACTTGGGTGGATTCTGCTGCTTTCTGCTCTTGCCTCCGGCGCGTCGATCTTATCTCCCTATGTGACAGGAAAAGCAGTCACTGCGATTAGCGATAATGACGCCGTGCTTTGGATTCTTTTATGTCTGACAGCGCTGTACCTTGGGGACTGGCTAGTAAAATTTCTGCAGGCTTTTTTTATGGCATGGATCGGACAGCGCGTGATACACCATATTCGAAAAACTCTATTTAACCATATTAGAACACTGCCGCTGTCTTTCTTTGACAGACACCGGCACGGCGAGCTGATGAGCCGTCTGACGAATGATGTAGACAATATAAGCACCACCATCTCCAACTCTCTCACCCTTTTATTAACATACGGCTTTACCATTGTAGGCATCTTTCTTATGATGCTTTACCTAAGTCCCTTATTGACAATGGTGTCACTGATTGGAGTCGGAATGATATTTATACTTACTAAGACGGTGACGACATACACCAGAAAGTTTTTTTCCAAACAGCAGAAAAGTCTTGGTGCGTTAAATGGGCAGGTGGAGGAGAGCATCTCAGGATTATCCGTAGTCAAGGCTTTTTGCCGTGAGGAGGAGATAGAGCGGGAATTTGGAGAAAAAAACGATGAACTGTGCGCCATATCCATCAAAGCACTGATCTGCTCAGGATACCTTATGCCGCTTATGAATGTGATCAATAATCTGTTATATGTAGCGATCTCCGTTTTAAGTGGCGTGCTGTTTGTAAATGGCAAAATTGCGGACATTGGTCTGGTAACAAGCTTTCTTCTCTATGTGCGCCAATTTACCCGCCCCTTTGTGGAGATAGCCAATATCTACAATAATTTTCAGACCGCCGTTGCAGGAGCCGAGAGAGTATTTGAAATACTGGATGAAACGCCGGAGCCGCCAGACAAAAAAGAGGCGTTACACCTAAACCGCCCAAGAGGCGACATCGAACTGCGCCATGTAGACTTTGGCTATACGCCTGAAAAACCTATTCTAAAAAATATTTCCGTAAAGATTCCAGCCGGAACGCAGGCTGCTATTGTAGGAGCTACCGGCTCCGGCAAAACTACTATTATCAGCCTTCTTACAAGGTTCTATGATGTTTCAGCAGGAAGTATCCTTTTGGACGGACGCGATCTGCGGGATTATCGAATGGAAGATTTAAGAAAAGCCTTTGGGGTGGTATTGCAGGATACCGCACTATTTGCCATCTCGGTCCGCGACAATATCTGTTATGGACACCCAGAAGCTACGATAGAGCAAATTCGGGAAGCTGCGCAAACCGCGGGCGCAGACAGCTTTATTGAGCGGCTTCCAAATGGTTATGATACCGTGCTGGAGCATGGAGGGATGGAGCTATCCCAAGGAGAACGGCAGCTTCTCACCATTGCGCGGGCGGTGCTCGCCAATGCTCCGATATTAATTTTAGACGAAGCCACAAGCTCTGTGGACACTGTCACTGAGCAGAAAATACGACATGCCATGTTAAAAATCTGCGCAGACCGCACCTCCGTCATCATTGCACACCGACTTTCCACCATCCGAGATTCCGATTTGATTATCCTGCTCGAAAATGGATCGATCGCGGAGCAGGGAACGCACGAAGAGCTAATGACACGAAATGGGCACTATGCACAGATGTATAAAACACAGACAGAATTTCTCTAATTACCAACGATTTTTGTGCCAAAAGAGGACGATGCCGTGTGCTGCATCCGCCAAATTTGGCACAACTATCTCATGTACTTAAATTCTATCGTTCAACGTGCTTGCTGCTTGGTCTATATCACATTGGAACCCGTCTATTCTGCCAACATAATCTTTCTGTCTTTAAAATAATAGAGCTTATCATGTTCACTAATTTCGCGCATCACTTTACACGGATTCCCCACAGCAACCACATTTGCAGGAATGTCTTTTGTCACAATGCTTCCTGCGCCAATCACCGTATTATCCCCGATCGTCACTCCGGGCAATACGATAACTCCCGCCCCTATCCAGCAATTTCTTCCAATATGAACCGGCATATTATATTGATATAATTGCTCGCGCAGCTTTGGCAAAATTGGATGCCCGGCGGTTGCGATTGTCACATTGGGACCGATCATCGTATAATCCCCAATGTAAATATGTGTATCATCCACACAAGTCAAATGATAATTCGCATAAACCATCTTTCCAAAATGACAGTGATGCCCGCCAAAATTGGCATAAAATGGAGCCTCTATATAAACGCCCTCCCCACAGTCCGCAAGCATTTCCTTTAACATCTCCGCCCTCTTTTTTGCCTCAGAAGGCTTTGTCCTATTATACTCACAGAGTCTATCCTGATAGATCACCTGCTCTTTTATAATGCTATCATCTCCCGGAAGATACAGATCTCCCGTATGCATCTTTTCCTTCATCTCGCTCATTTCATATCCCTCGCGCACCGACCATGCTGCTATAATATTTATACCTTAATATCCGCCTTCATCCCAAGCAGCTCCTGATTGGCATCCAGCACCGGCTTTACCACCTTTGCAAGAAAGCTCTCCGTCTGCTCCTTTGCCCTTCCTGTATATCTTGCAGGGTCCATTGTCTTTCTCAGCTCCTCTAGCGTCAAATTAAACGCTGGATCTGCCGCTATCAGCTCCAGAAGATTATTTTCCTTGCCTTCCACCTTGACATTTCTTCCTGCCTCCATAGAAAGC
>CAMWWW010000207.1 GCA_947178015.1 uncultured Clostridia bacterium | reverse complement strand
ATAGTTTTTTGCTACACCCCATAAGAAATGAAATACCTTCTCCGAAAAGGACAGCCGTTTGGTTGTCCTTTTCACTTTCTAAGAAGGTCCGCATAGCCAGCGTTGTTTTTATTGGTATTCCAGACACGTTTGTTTTCTATTAAGTGTATTTTATCTTGCACACTGGAAGAAAAAGGTTGTATTTCTCACTTGTTTATAATAAAATAGAGACTAGAACATAAAAATAAGAATACACTATAAAGGTGGGCAGGGGATTGCAATGGATATCAAAGTTAGATTGAAACAGATGACGAAGACCGGTAAAATGCAGATGTACATGATGAGTATGCGCTCTGCATTGAATACAAAAGCACTATTTAGTGATGGAACAGAGGAATTTGTAAGTCCTGCGCAGCCGATGCCGGGAGATAAGGTAAATATCCGGTTTCGCACTTTGAAAAATAATGTAGATCATGTATATTTGTTGTATGGAGAGGAGTGTCAGGAGCTTGTTCTAAAGAGCTCAATGGGAAGCTTTGATTACTATGCAACAGAGATAACCGTGGGGGAGGAGATGATCTCCTACTGTTTTAGAATAATATCTGGCAAAGTGGAGTGTTATTATAATCAGAGGGGCTCTATGAGAAATCGGGAGCCATATTATGATTTCAGGCTGCTGCCCGGCTATAAAACACCAGATTGGGCAAAGGGAGCAGTATTTTATCAGATTTTTGTGGACAGGTTTTATAATAGTGATACAGGAAACGATCCTCTGGATAATGAGTATGCTTATATTGGAGAAGGGATCAGCCAAGTGAAAGATTGGATGAAGTATCCGGCGGCGATGGGCGTGCGTGAATTTTATGGCGGTGATTTGCAGGGGGTTATCGATAAGTTAGATTATCTTAAATCCTTGGGGGTTGATGTAATATACTTTAATCCCTTATTTGTGTCTCCTTCTAATCATAAATATGATATACAAGATTATGATTATATTGATCCTCATATTGGAAGGATTGTTAAGGATGAGGGAGAGCTGCTTGCTCCGGGAGATCGTGATAATACGCATGCTTCTCGGTATATTATGCGGGTGACGAATAAGGAAAATCTGGAAGCGAGCAATGAGCTGTTTCGAGAGCTGGTGGAGGAGGCGCACCGCAGAGGGATGAAGGTGATTCTGGATGGTGTGTTTAATCATTGTGGTTCCTTTAATAAGTGGCTGGACAGAGAACGAATCTATGAGAATGAGGAGGGCTATGCAAAGGGTGCTTATGTAGCTGCGGATAGTCCATACCGGAAATTTTTTCAGTTTAATGATCCGAACCGATGGCCGTATAATACCAGCTATGATGGCTGGTGGGGGCATGACACGCTTCCAAAGCTAAATTATGAGGAGTCGGAGGAGCTGGTTCAGGATATCTTGAGAGTGGCTGCAAAATGGGTGTCGGCGCCATATAATGCGGATGGCTGGAGACTGGATGTTGCTGCGGATCTGGGACATAGCAGCGAGTATAATCATGAATTTTGGAAGAAGTTTCGGGCTGCCGTGAAGGAGGCAAATCCAGAGGCGATTGTCTTGGCAGAGCATTATGGTGATCCGTGGAGCTGGCTTCACGGAAAAGAATGGGATACGGTTATGAATTATGATGCCTTTATGGAACCTGTGACATGGTTCTTAACTGGCATGGAAAAGCATAGTGATGAATTTCGAGGGGATCTGTTGGGGAATTCCGAAAGCTTTTTTTCGGCAATGTCGCATCATATGTCCCGCTTTCCTACGCCGTCGCTGCAAGTGGCGATGAATGAGCTCTCGAATCATGACCATTCCAGATTTTTGACAAGAACCAACCGCCGTGTGGGAAGAGTGGCGGGGCTGGGGCCAGAGGCGGCAAACCAAAATATCAATAAGGGCACATTCCGAGAGGCTGTGGTCATTCAAATGACATGGCCGGGCGCACCGACGATCTACTATGGCGATGAGGCAGGGTTGTGTGGATGGACCGATCCAGATAATCGCAGAAGCTATCCATGGAAGCATGAGGATATGGAGCTGATAGAATTTCACAGGGATATGATTCAGATCCATAAGGAAAACCGGGCACTGATGTGCGGCTCTTACAAGGCATTGCTTGGGATGCATAAGGTAATCGCATATGGACGATTTACATGGGATAGTCAGATAGCTGTAGTGATCAACAATAATTATGAGGAAATGGAGCTTGAGATTCCGGTATGGGAGATTGGGGTAGAAAATGGCTCCCTGATGGAGCAGTTAATTTTGACGACAGAGGCAGGCTATAATATTGGCAGAATGGTATATAGCATAGAAAATAGGGTACTTAAAGTTACACTTCCGCCAGTGTCGGCAGCCGTTTATCGAAAGAAATTTTAAGAAGAATATATATGAAGGAGGAGAAATATGTATTGTTATAGAAACGTGACAGAGGATCTCATCTGGGTTGGAGCAAACGACAGAAGATTAAGTATGTTTGAGGGTGTCTATTCAGTGCCTGATGGAGTGTCGTATAATTCTTATTTGCTGATGGACGAGAAAACCGTGTTATTTGATACTGTGGATAAAGCGGTGTCAGGCGTGTTCTTTGAGAATCTGGAAGAACTTTTAAAGAACCGAGAGCTGGATTATGTTGTGGTTCATCACATGGAGCCGGATCATTCCGCGACGCTTCAGGAGTTGGTGCTGCGCTATCCTCAGATTAAAATTATCTGCAATGCGAAAAGCGCCGCGATGATGAAGCAGTTTTTCAGCTTTGATGTGGACAGCCGTGCTGTGATTGTAAAGGAAGGTGAGGATCTTACCTTCGGGCGTCATGTACTCACGTTTGTGATGGCCCCCATGGTGCATTGGCCAGAGGTTATGGTATCCTATGACAAGACAGATAAGATATTGTTTGCGGCAGATGCGTTTGGCTGTTTTGGCGCGCTGAATGGAGCGATCTTTGCAGATGAGGTTGATTTTGAGAGAGATTATTTGGATGAAGCAAGACGCTATTACACAAATATAGTAGGAAAATATGGTCCGCAGGTTCAGGCATTGCTCAAGAAGGCATCAGGGCTTGCCATTCAGATGATCTGTCCGCTACACGGCTTTGTGTGGAGAGAAAATATAGGATTCTATCTGGATAAGTATGACAAGTGGAGCCGTTATGAGCCAGAGGAGCAGGGGGTTGTGATTGCGTACGCGACCATTTACGGCAACACAGGCAATGCCGCGGAAGTCCTTGCATGTAAGCTTAGAGAGCAGGGCGTGAAGACCGTGATGTTCGATGTCTCTGTGACAGCGGCGTCGGAGGTGATTGCCGAGGTATTTAAGATGAGTCATCTTGTGTTAGCTTCACCCACCTACAATGCAGGCATCTTTGTCACAATGGAAGCATTTCTTCATGACCTTGCCGCACATAATATCCAGAATAGGACAGTGGCGGTAATAGAGAATGGTTCATGGGCGCCGGTCAGCGCAAAGCTAATGAAGGAAGTCCTGAAAGATTGCAAAAATATAACCTATATAGAACCAGTGTGCAGCATAAGCTCTTCGGTAAAGGAGGCACAATACCAGCAGATCTGTGCGATATCTGACGAGATAGCAGGCAGCATAAGGGTTCAGGACCATACCACAACAGTTTCTGATCCCATGCTTAAGCTGCCATATGGCCTATATGTGCTTACGGCAAAGGACGGAGGAAAAGATAACGGCTGCATTATTAACACGGCAGTTCAGGTGACAGCTTCCCCCAATCAGATAGCGGTTATTGTAAATAAGATGAATTACACACGTGAAATGATCTGTAATACAGGGGAATTTAATTTATCTATACTCAGTGAAGAGGCACCGCTTGAGGTATTTAAAACCTTTGGCTTCCAGAGCGGAAGGGATGTGGACAAGCTGGCAGGTTTTGATAAGATAGCACATGCAGAAAATGGTATCTGTTATCTGACAGCTTATGCAAATGCAGTGATATCTGCGGAATTGGTGGATAGCAAAGATTATGACACACATACGTTATTTGTTGCCAAGGTGAAAGAGACAAAAGTACTCTCTGAGATGCCAAGCATGACCTATCAGTATTATTTTGAAAATGTGAAGCCAAAGCCGGCTGCAGCGAGTCAAGAGCAACCGAAAAAGGGATTTGTATGTGAGATCTGCGGCTATGTATATGAGGGCGACACACTGCCTGAGGATTATGTCTGCCCAATCTGCAAACATGGTGCAAGTGATTTTAAGCCGCTTGCATAGGTGGTAGAAAATAAGGTAATGATTAGAGAAAAGAGAAAAGGAGGATGCAAGAATGAAATATGTTTGTGAAGTATGCGGATGGGAGTATGATGAGGAGGCTGGTTATCCTGAAGGCGGGATTGCACCGGGAACAAAATGGGAGGATGTGCCGGAGGACTTTGAATGTCCGCTGTGCAGCGTTGGAAAAGACCAGTTTGTAGAAGCATAGAAATTCACCGGATAGAATACACAGGAATACCATGTAAAATAGAGAAAAAGAAAAGCTGTCACAGAGAATGGATCTGTGGCAGTTTTTTATGCACAGACTCATGCAGAGGAAATCAAGATAGGATGGGTTTTTGTAAAGGCGATTTATGTAATCATTTTCGAAAAAGGTCCGCATAGCCAGC
>CAMWWW010000206.1 GCA_947178015.1 uncultured Clostridia bacterium | reverse complement strand
AAAAACGTCGGCGCTTGATGAGGTTCTTCACGAATCTAGCGTCTGTTACGTTTTTCACTAAGCGAGAGCGGGGTGACGGAGGACTATAGGCGGTTCTCTGTGCGGACCATTCTCGAAAATGATTATACCCGTTTCTTTTGCATAAACTTATACATATTGACAAAAATGAATAGGAGTGTGAAAAATGGCTTTTACAAATAGAGATATATGGAGAATTGCAATGGAGCAGTCTGCTGAGGATGCGAATTGTAGTGCGGAGGATTTTGAAAAGCAGCAGAATGTTATTGTGACTTCAAGAGAAAATAGCAAGGCAAGAAAATATCTGGAATTGCCCCTGCCCTGTAATTTAATTTCTTATGGCAATAATATTGTGGCTTCTGTTCAGGAGGAGTGTAGGGAGATTGTGTCAGGGTACATTAGTAAATATTCGATGGAACATTGTTTTGAGACGCCGAATCTTCATGTGCTGGATGATAAGCTTGAGAAGCTGAATATGCGGAGCTGCTTTATGGCAGAATATTTTTTGCCGGATTTGAATTATTTGCGGGAGATTTGTTGTAATTATTCCTTGAAGATACTGCATCAGGAGGATTTTTCAGAGCTTTATACGGATACGTGGAGCAATGCGCTCTGTGAAAAACGCAAGGAGCTGGATGTGCTGGGTGTGGGGGCCTTTGATTCCGGGCGGATGGTAGGATTTGCTGCCTGCTCGGCGGATTGTGACAGCATGTGGCAGATTGGGGTGGATGTGCTGCCAGAATATCGCAGGCAGAATATTGCGTCTGCATTGACCAGCAGGCTGGCATTGGAGATATTGCATGCCGGGAAGGTTCCTTTTTATTGTGCTGCGTGGTCGAATATAAAATCGGTTAGAAATGCTGTGAAAAGTGGATTTCGTGTGGCATGGGTTGAGTTGACGGCGAAAAAGAAGGAATTTGTAGATAAAATGAATCAGTGATAGAATTGGTACAGGCAGGGAGAAAGGAGGATTCCCTGCCTAAATTAATTTTTTCTATAATAATGCAGGCGCAGTTTAAGAGGAAGCGCACGGATGAGCGCTCGTCTTAATGCTTCTACAGATTGGTATCTTTGGCATGGGGAAAACATGGTGCAGCGAGTGATTATATGATTGATTCTCCGATGGCTCGCATTGGGATTAAAATATACCTCCGTGCGGCGGAAGGCTCTGCAGTAGACTAGCTCATATAAGATCACACCCATACTGTAGATATCGCTTCTTTCATCGGTCTGGGTAAAGCCGTATTGTTCTGGAGGAGCATACTCGTCAGTTCCAAGGCGTCTGGTGTCACATCTTGCATTTGGCTTATAGATTCTTGCCGCATCAAAATCAATAATTTTTATAATTTGTTCCTTTGTTAGCAAAAGGTTCCACGGCGTCAGATCTCGGTGTATGACAGGAGGAGAGAAGTGATGCAGACAGGCTATGCCGCTGCATAGCTGCAACATCAGAAAAAGTGCCTCCTGCGGAAAGAAGGCGCGTTCTGACAAAATATCTGCCAGCAAACGGCCTTCTATATATTCTTCTGCTACAAGAAGATGTTCTTCCCGCTGTTCCAGCTCATAGATTTTCGGAAAATGTTGACTCTGTATAAGAGACAGGCGCTGATATACAGAGAACAGATCGCTGGAAATCTCTTTTATTATAATTTTCTTTTCTGCTCCATCTTTATCATTTCTTTCATCAATGTTAGCCAGAATAATTCGGCTTTTTTTGCTGTGCTTGATTATCTGGCTGTCAGTAATTTTATCTATAATGCTCATGTCAATGCCGCTTCATCATGATTAGACAGTAAAATATTGCACTGCATAACATTCATCTGTTGTCCTATGGCATAGATAATGAAAGCGTCCCTTTTATTTTTTGCATAAAGAGAAGCATAGCCAAATAGCTTTAAGCTCTCTTGTATTTCCTCTAAAGGAAGTTTTATGGCAATGAGTAAGGCTATAAATTTATCGCGTGTCGGGTGCTTCAATCCTGAAAAAATCTGATAGGCATAGGATGGATTCAGGCACGAAGAGCGTATGACTATAGATTTTCTGCGCTTACAGCGGTGAAGCAGTTCCTTTAGGTACTGCGGCAGAGTGGGAGAATAAAAATAGGAGGAATTATATTCCATATAGTATACGATGTTCTTGGTGTGTCGAAGCTCATTAAAGAGTTCTTCTGTTGTTTTTGTCATGGCAGATTCCCTTTCCTTTGTGATTCACCTAATAATGCACATAAGTTTTGTTATTATTATAGTTATTTTCATGACTATAGTCAAGTATAAGACTATAAAGTATTCTAATACTATGAATATGGAGGCTTTGACATGATAGACTATAGTCCTTTTTGGGAAACACTGCACGGATCAAAGGAGACGACGTATACTCTGATAATCAGGCATCATATCTCCAGTGCTACCATCGACAAGCTACGAAAGAATAAACCAATGAACACAACGACAATCAATGATCTATGCCGGATTTTGGACTGCCGTATTGAGCAGATTGCACAGTATATTCCGTCGGAGAAGGATCAGATTTTATAATTTAGAAAAAAGTTTTTATATTGTGCTGTAAGTATAACAAATTCCTTTCCATTTATGATACGATTCAAACTGTATTCGAATACAATTCAAAGGAAAGGAAGATGTGTAATGAAGAAACGAGCAGTACTTAAAGTACTGGCTATGCTGCTGGCATTTGTTATGATAAGCAGTAATGTGTTCGCGGCGGCTGATAAATCAGACGGTGCGTCCAATTCTGCGACTCAAAGAGCAGCGGAGACCGGAGGAAATGTTACCATCGAGGTTTCGGGCGGGGCAACGCTTAATGAAGACAAGACAGCAGTGATAATTGCCACTCAGGCAGTTTCTGGTTCATCGGCAACCGTTTCCGTTTCAGGTTATGAGTCTATTACATCCAATTACTTAGTATATAAAAGTGTAGGAAGTCAATTGGATGCAGTATTTGGAGCGCCTACTTTTGCAGATGGCAATATAACGATAACGCTGGCTATTCCTGATGTGACAGAAACAACTACTTATACCATTCCTGCAAAATATTTTGTATGGCAAAATGGAAATGGGGAAGAGGTATATTCTGTGGAAATCACAGTGACAGCAACTGTGGCGGAAACTCCAACTGATCCAGAGGAGCCAACGAGTCCATCTGATCCAGAAGAACCAACGAGTCCATCTGATCCAGAAGAACCAACAAGTCCGTCAGATCCAGAGGAACCGACAAACCCTTCAGATCCAGAGCAGCCAACCGATCCAACGGAACCGTCAAAGCCAGCGGATGTGGAAGAAGCTGAGAAAAAATTAGAGAATGTATTAAATAACGAAGCGATTAAAAATTTAGATGAAAACGCCAGTCCTGAAGAGAAAGAATCTGCTGCCGCAATCATTGAAGAGGCGGTAAAGGATCTTGCAGAGGACAAAGAAGAGCTTGCAGAAGTGCTGAGGAGTGAGGACAATCAGAAAGCACAGGAGCTTTATAAGGAATTGGATGACAAAGCGCAGATTGCAAAGAACGTTACAATCGAGCACAATATGACTGTGAGAGATTCCGTGGTTAAGCGCGAGGAGATCAAGGTGACAGGACTTGCACTTGCCGCTGAAAAAGGAAAGAAAGTAGGTCTTGCTGTTTCAGAGGCAACAGGAAGCACAAAGAAACCAGTTCCATCCACCTTCAATGCTTCTACAGCAGTACAGTTAGATATTAAGCTCACTGGTGATGGAATTCAAGGAGCACCTTCTGTTCCAATCACAATTACAATGCCGATACCAAGCGGACTTGGCAAAAACGTGAGGCTGTTCCATTATCATGATGACAGCACAAATGGCAAAGAACTAAAGATAATTGTAAAGGATGGAATGATCACCTTTACCGTAACAGATTTTTCAACCTTTATGTTTGTAGAGGCAAAGACTACAACGCCAACTCAGCCATCTAATCCAAGCACACCATCCAGACCGAGCAGACCAAGCGGCGGTTGGAGCAGCTCCTCCTCAAGCAGCTCTTCCTCAAGCACAAGCTCAACAGTGAAGGTAAACACATGGATAAAGAGTGCGACAGGCTGGAAGCTTCGTCTTGCAAATGGTACATATCCAGTATCCCAGTGGTTAAAGGTAAATAATCTGTGGTATTTCTTCGGCGGCGATGGCTTAATGGCAGAAGGCTGGAAGATGATAGATGGCAAGTGGTATTATCTGAATCCATCTGACGGTTATATGGCAGAAGGCTGGAAGTTAATTAATGGGAAATGGTATTATTTGAATCCATCCGATGGTTATATGGCAGAAGGTTGGAAGATGATCAATGGCAAATGGTACTATTTAAATCCATCTAGCGGAGATATGGCGACTGGCTGGAAGAAGCTGGACGGCAAATGGTATTATATGACATCAGACGGAGATTGCCTGATGAACACAACGACACCAGACGGCTATCAGGTAGACAGCAACGGAGCGATGATCTCTAAGTAAAAGTCTATAGAGCTGAAATAGAATAAAAAGGAGAGTCCTGCCGGAAGTGGACATTGGGATTCAAGGGCTATGGGGACATAGTCCTTGAAATTTTTTATAGAAAATATGATAAAACTAAAAAAGTACATTTTATAT
>CAMWWW010000205.1 GCA_947178015.1 uncultured Clostridia bacterium | reverse complement strand
AACGTCGGCGCATAATGAGCTTGCGAATTATGCGGTACGCTTCAGCGAGGTTTTTCACGAGTTTAGCGTCCGCTACGTTTTTCACTAAGCGAGAGCGGGGTGACGGAGGAAATAGCTGCGCTGGCTATGCGGGCCATTTTCGAAAATGATTACATACATCGCATTACAAAAACTTATACATTCTTGTACAATGTTTCGATAAAAAAGCAAATCGACATGTCTTGCACAACAGAAAAAAGCAGCGCAGAGAACCACCTATAGTCCTCAATGCACCTATTGAAAAACGTCGGCACATAATGAGCTTGCGAATTATGCGGTACGCTTCAGCGAGGTTTTTTCGAGTTTAGCATCCGCTACGTTTTTCACTAAGCGGGAGCGGGGTGACGGAGGACTATAGGTGGTTCTCTGCACGGACCTCAACCGAAAATGACAATACATTTATTCTAGGAAACCCGCAAAAAAATCCCCCAGCAGCTTAATCTGCCAGAGGATCTTTCGTATCGTATTTGCGATTTCAATTTTCTTTTGTAACTATAGAATATATCTTACTTTCCGTTTAACTCATCCAGTACCTTCTGTACATTGAGCATCTCTGCATTTTCCTTGTACTTCGCCATACCTTCTTCTACGGTCATATCACCAACCAGAACTTTTGCAAGAATCTCTTCTCTGATAGCCTTTAAGTCAGCATTGATTCTGTTCAAAGTATCTGATACAGGGAACGCTGTCTTCTGAACACCAAATTTATTGATAACTGCAAGGGAATCCTTACATGCATCAGACAGATCCTGATTCTTGTCCGTTACTTCAAGAGGAGAGATGCACATCCAAGGAGTGATCCATGCCTTCTTCAAAGGCTCTTCCGGCTTAGATAAGCTTGGAAGTGGAACAAGGTTGTTGCCCTCTTGCTTCCAGTGAAGGTTCTCAACACCACTCTGGAACAGTACCTGTCCTTCGCCGCCATCATGAGAGTACTCAATAAAATACTTAAAGATGGAAGCGGCTCTGTCATCATCCAGCTTGTTGGACATAACGATAACCTTTGGTACAGAGAATAAGTAAGTTGCGCCCTCGATTGGGTCCATTGCCAGAACATCTGCCTCAGGTACATTCACCTGAAGACGATTGGTCAATGTCTCACCCCAGTTACCGCCCCAGTAGTTGAATACTCCAACTGATCCGCCATACCACTGGTCACGGCATGCGCCCGTCGTATTTGTGATAACCTCAAGGTCAATCAAGCCCTCTGCATAAGCTTCACGAAGTCTTGTCATAGCACCGATCATGTTATCCTGTGCAAATCCATCAACCCACTCGCCATTAATCTTGACAAAATCTGTGCTTGCATCCTGATAGAACTCAGGCAGGTTCTGTGTATTGAATACGCCCGGCGCAGTAAGCGGAACGGTACATTCCTCGATCTGATCCTTAAATGCGCGAAGCATATCGGTAAACTCCTGATAATTCTTAGGAACAGCCATATTTAATCTGTCCAGCCAGTCTTTTCTAACATAGGTTACAGCGCCGCTGGCAATTTCAGGTGGCACTCCATAAATCTTTCCATCAATGCGGAGCGCATCCCACACTGCGGAATCAACCTTAGTAAACAACTCGGAATTCTCGATCAATGCTGTCTGATCGTAGATTGCATTTTGCTTTGCATAAACGCCAAGCTTCTGCTCGCCGTTTAAGTCAAACACATCCGGCACTGAGCCTGACGCAAACGCCAACTCAAGAATGGTGTTATACTCATTGTTGGATACAATTTCCAGATTCAGCTTAATGCCAGTTAAACGCTCAAATTCCTCTGCCCACTGCGCTGTACCATTTTCCTCGCTCATACCATCATGTACCATCCAATGGATGCTGTCCGGCTTCTTCACCTCTTCGGTTGCCGCTGTTGTTGGAGCAGCCGTTGTCGTATTATTTCCAGAAGATGAAGCTGTTGTCGGAGCAGGTGTTGTGGTCGGAGTAGTATTGTCCCCTCCACAGCCTGCAACCATAGTAGAAATCATAGCTGCTGTCAACATCAGAGATGTCAATTTCTTTGTGTTTCTCATAATATAATCCTCCTTTAAAAATCTATAGTAAATTTTCATTACTACCCTATCATACTTGGCCTCTTAACCTTTTACTGCTCCAACGGTTACGCCCTTTACAAAATATTTCTGCAAGAATGGATAAATTAACAGGAACGGAAGTACTACCACGATAACCACAGCAGATTTCAGCATTTCCTCTGACAGTGTGATGCTCGTCCCGGAAATACCATCGTTAAGGATCAAATCTCTTACCTTTACCTGAAAGTTCTTCCACTTGCTATCCTGAATATACAGAATAAAGTGCATGTACTCATTCCACATACCAACCGCGATAAACAATCCAATCGAGGCAAGTGCCGGTTTCGACAGCGGAAGTACGACCTTCCAGAATGTCATAAGCGGTGTACATCCATCCAAAGATGCCGCCTCATATAAGGTCTCTGGTATTGTCTCAAAAAAGCTCTTCATCAGAATAATATTGTATGCGCCAAGGCAGCACGGCAATATAACGGACAAAATAACATTATTCATAAAACCAAGATTCTTGATATTCAGATAGGTAGGAATCAAGCCGCCGCTGAACATCATGGTAAACAGAATCATATTGATAAAAAACTTATGTCCCGGCATCTCCTTCTGCATAATAACGTAAGCAGCCAATGTTACCAGCAAAAGTCCCAGACAAGTGGATAAAATTGTGGTATATACTGATACGACAAACGGCCTGTACAGTGCCACAGTTCCTATAATCTGCTTGTATGCGCCAAAATCCCATGCCTTCGGCCATAAACGGATACCATAGGTCGTAGGGTCAACCGAATCCACAAACACTTTCAAGAGTGGAATAATCATCAAAGCCATCAATATCAGCAAAAACACAACATCAAAGATTAAGAACAGAGCTCTGGCACGATGCCCCGGCTTAAAGGATATTTTTTCTTTCTCCATTGCTTCGCTTTCATTCATCCTAACACGCCCTCCCCTTTGACTTTTTTGCTTATCTTATTTGCTATCGTAACTAACAGCACCGATACCACAGACTTAAACAAACCTGCTGCCGTCGACATACCATAATCGGCGCTTGTGATACCCATGCGGTACACATATGTCTCAATAACGTCAGACACACCGAGCACCATGGAATTTTGCAGTACCCATACAGAATCGAACAAGTTCAGCACCTTGGCAAGATTCAGAATAAATACCGTAAGAATGGTTCCTGAAATCGCCGGAAGCGTGATAAAAATAACTCTCTGAAGGCGATTCGCACCGTCAATCTTCGCCGCCTCATGCATTTCCTGATCCACGCCGGCAAGCGCCGCGATAAAGATAATGGTTCCCCAACCTGTCTCTTTCCAACGGTTAATCACGTAGAACATAGGGCGCCACCACTTATCATTTGCCAAGAAATAAATCGGCTCACCTCCAAACATCTCAATTACCGCATTTACAATTCCATTCTTCGGAGAAAGGAACATGGTAAAAATAGATGCTACTACTACCCAAGAAATAAAGTGTGGTATGTAGATTACTGTCTGTGATACCTTGCGGAATTTAACACTCTTAATCTCATCAATCAACAACGCAAGACCTACACAGCAGATAATACTGAGAACCAGATTCGTGGTACTGATCTGCAGGGTATTTTTAAAAGCCCTCCAGAACATGGAACTGCTGAATAATACCTTAAAGTTCTCGAACCCAATAAACACGGGGTCGGTAAATGGCGTATATTCTGTAAATGCATACAGAATTCCAGCCATCGGGAAATATCCATAAATTAATATAGTAAGAAACACTGGAAGAAACATGAGATAAAACCATCGATACTCATAGATTCTCTTCTTCAGGCTCTTCTGATGATGGACACTTACCGCTTGTGGACCATTTTGCTTTTTTAAACCTGCCATAATGATGCTCCCTTCTTTTTATTAATTTTATTTTACAATTCTTAAATATTTCCTACAAGATCCAAAGCTTTGAAAGAAAGAATTGTCAAAAATGTATCACACCACCTGCGCACCATACAATATTTCCAAAAATATAAAAAAAGGTATCCATAAGAAAAACCTTGAATTTATCAGCTTTTTTTATGGATACCTTTCTTTATATCAAAAATTGTATCTTGACGGAGTAAAAAATAAGCAGAGGAATCCTTTCTTCCTCCACTTATCTTCTTTCTTTAATCATGTAAGTACTGTATCATTCCCGGTCCCAGATTTTCTGTTGGTCTTGCCAGAAAACCATGGCTCTGATAAAACAGCTCACGTCCTTTGGCACACATCAGATCCAGCATCAGCTCTGTGCCCTCCATCCTAAGACTCTCTGCATGTTCAATCAGCATCTCTACGATCTGACCGCCAATTCCTGCCGCCTGCGCATCCGGCACCACAATCAGATCCTGTATATAACAGATAACGGCACCATCTCCCACAAGCCTGCCCATGCCGACTGGACGATCAAACTCATAGGCACATACTGTATAAAGGCTATTGCAAAGTGCCTTCTTCGCCTGTTCATACGAAAGCTTCTTCCACTTCACAGACCTTCTCAGCGCCAGATAAGTGTCTGTGTCAAGCACATTCTCTTTAAAAATAATCCTTGCCCTTCATCCTAATTGGTATT
>CAMWWW010000204.1 GCA_947178015.1 uncultured Clostridia bacterium | reverse complement strand
ACTAAGCGAGAGCGGGGTGACGGAGGAAATAGCTGCGCTGACTATGCGGACCATTCTCGAACATGATTATACAAATAACTTTTACAAAACTTATACTAACATAAAACAAATACCTAACCTTATTTTAGATAAATTCCATATAGTCCCCCTCATTTTTTGATCCTGTGTCGAAAAATAAACCTTTGTGTTCTCTTGTACTCCATATCCTAATATGTTATGCTTACTTCTGGAGAGACAGAAAGGATGTGTAGCGTATTTTTTGTACAATTACAGGTGGAATTACTTTGGGAGTTGAGGGTAGGCTGATACAGGTTGAGGTGGATGTCAGTGATGGGCTTCCGTGTATTAATATGGTAGGTCTTCTTTCCTCCGAGGTGAAGGAGGCAGGTGAGCGTGTTAGAACCGCTCTTAAAAATACTGGACACCCGATTCCTCCCAAGCGAATCACAGTAAATCTGTCGCCCGCAGATATAAAAAAACAGGGTTCTTCATTTGATCTTCCAATAGCTGCCGCTATTCTGGCAAATCTAGGCAGCTTTCCCGCAGAACAATTACAAAATAGACTGGTGCTAGGCGAGCTTGGACTGGACGGTGCAGTGCGC
This sequence comes from uncultured Clostridia bacterium, assembly GCA_947178015.1. GTDB lineage: Bacteria > Bacillota > Clostridia > Lachnospirales > Lachnospiraceae > RGIG8607. The sequence goes on along the minus strand of CAMWWW010000204.1, from coordinate 4,087 downwards.
CCTGTAAAGGGAGTGCTTGCTGTTGTTCTCGAAGCAAAGCGTCTGGGAATACGAAGTTGTATTTTGCCAAAAGAGAATGAGCAAGAGGGAACGATGGTAGAGGGAATTGAGATATATGGAATAACCGATCTCGAACAGTTGTGTGAGTTTCTCTCAGGACGCAGGGGGATTGCTGCGGGGATGGCATCCAAAAAGACAGAAGAGCAGAACTATTCTGTGGATTTTTCTGAGGTGAATGGGCAGGCTGTGCTTCGCAGGGCGGCGGAGATCGCGGCGGCAGGTATGCACAATCTTATGATGGTGGGGCCTCCCGGTTCCGGCAAGACGATGGTGGCGAGAAGAATTCCATCCATACTGCCGCCGCTTAAGGAAGAGGAGGGCTTAGAGATAACGAAGATTTACAGTGCAGCAGGATTGTTTTCGGGGAAAGCTCTGATTCAGGAGCGGCCTTTTCGTGCACCTCATCACAGTGCCTCGGCAACGGCTTTGATTGGAGGAGGAAACATACCTAAGCCAGGAGAGGTGACGCTGGCGACTTATGGCGTGCTTTTTCTCGATGAGCTGCCAGAATTTTCAAGAGCTTCTTTGGAGGCGATGCGTCAGCCCTTAGAGGATCGTTTTGTTTTGATTTCACGTGCAAAGGCAGCGTATCGTTTCCCGGCAGATTTTATGTTGGTAGCGGCGATGAATCCCTGTAAGTGCGGGTATTATCCTGACAGAGAACATTGCTGTTGCAGGGAGAGCGAGATTACGGCATACAGAAATCGTGTCAGCCAACCCTTTTTCGATCGCATGGATCTGGTGGTGAGGGCGGAGAAAATAGAGTATGCTCAACTTACGAAAGACAGGAAGAATGAAAGCTCTGCTGCCATACGACAGAGGGTGGTGCGTGCGCATCGACTTCAGGAAGAACGTTATAAGAATGAAACAACTCATTACAATAGCCAGCTTCTTCCCGGACAATTCGAACAGTATTGCTTGCTTGGAAAACGGGAGAAAAAGTTGCTAGAACAGATTTATCAGAGCTTTCATCTCACAGGAAGAGGATATTATCGAATTCTGAAAACGGCGAGAACCATCGCCGATCTAGAGGAGTGCGAGGAGATTAAAACAAGGCATATTAGCGAGGCGGCGGCATTGAGACAGAGGTAGAAGCAGATAAGTTTGAAGTGCGAAATTAATATAAATTTATGGAAAGGCGATTCTCTGCGCGGACCTTTCTCAAAAATGATTATACAAAAAACGATAGAAATGAGGAAACATATGGGAAAAGACAAAATAGGGATTGAGGAGAAGGCGCTATGGAATTGGTTTTTGGGTATTCCGATCAGTTATATTGGACAGAGGAAACTAATAGATCATTTTAAGTCTCCAAGTAAGGTGATGGAGGCATCGGAACAACAAATTTCACAAATTATTGGAAAAATAAAGCCGGCAATAGAATATTTGAAGGAAAGACGGAATACAGATTGGAGGAAGGCATATCTTGTTCTTGAGGAGAGGGGAATATATCTCTCTGTTAAAGGGGAGAACGATTATCCTGAGGCATTATCCCCTCTTTCTGATGCGCCATATGGGCTATATCACAGCGGGAGACTTCCGAAGGAGGAGATTTGTATCTCTATTGTGGGTTCCAGAAGCTGCAGCCGCTATGGGCTTGAGGTGGCAGCAAGTTTGGGGCGGGTGTTGGCGGAAGCCGGCGCGACGGTGATAAGCGGCATGGCGCTTGGGATTGATGGCGCTGGGCAGTGGGCGGCATTGGAGCGGGGAGGAAGAAGCTATGCTGTTTTAGGAAGTGGCATTGACATCTGTTATCCAAAAGAAAACCGCAGATTATATGACAGACTGATAAAGGAAGGGGGACTTATCAGTGAATTTCCGCCCGGCACACCACCTTGTGCGTGGCATTTTCCGGTGAGAAACCGGATTATCAGCGGGCTGTCAAGGGCTTTGGTGGTGGTGGAAGCGCGGAAAAGAAGCGGCTCGCTGATCACGGCGGATCTTGCTTTGGAGCAGGGAAAAGAGATTTATGCGGTGCCGGGAAGGGTGACAGATTCCTTAAGTCAAGGGTGCAATGAGCTGATAAGGAGCGGTGCTGGAATCGTGCTTTCCCCTGAGATGCTTCTGGAAGAATTGGATATAATTTCCAGAAATAACAAAAAGAATTCTAAAAAATTTTCAAACAGACTTGCAGAAAATGAAAAATTGGTGTATAGTTGTTTAGATTTGACACCAAAAAGTACAGAAGCGATTAGCAGAGAGACAGATCGTTCCATTGCGGAGGTGACAGAGCTTTTGTTAGCTCTACAGTTGAAAGGGCTGGTTGTTGAGACCGGAATCGGATATTATGCCTTGACGGGCGAGGAGCGAATCTGCTGCAGATAAAAGGGGATGGAAGAATGGCAAAAAATCTGGTAATTGTGGAATCACCGGCAAAAGAGAAGACGATCAAGAAATTTCTTGGAAGTAATTATGAGGTGCTGGCTTCACAGGGGCATGTCCGGGATTTGCCCAAAAGTCAGATGGGGATAGATGTGGAGCATGATTATGAGCCCAAGTATATCACAATTCGAGGCAAAGGAGATGTGCTTGCAAAGCTTCGCAGGGAAGTGAAGAAGGCAGAGCGTGTTTTTCTGGCAACGGACCCCGATCGGGAGGGGGAGGCGATCTCGTGGCATCTGTCGAGGGCGCTTAAGCTGGATGAGGAAAAGACAAGCCGAATTACCTTTAATGAGATAACCAAAAATGCCGTGCGTGCTTCTTTAAAACAGGCACGTGAGATTGATATGGATCTGGTGGATGCACAGCAGACGAGAAGGATGCTGGATCGCATGGTAGGCTACAGCATCAGCCCTCTTTTGTGGGGCAAGGTAAAACGCGGACTGAGCGCCGGGCGCGTGCAGTCTGTGGCACTTCGCCTGATCTGTGAGAGAGAAGAGGAGATCAATGCATTTATCCCGGAGGAATATTGGACCATAGACGTCGCGCTTTCTGTTAAGGGGGAGAGAAAGCCCTTACATGCGAAATTTTATGGCAATAAAAAGGGAAAGCTTGCCATTCAGAATGAGAAGGAAGCAGCAAAAATCAAGGAATATGTCGCCAAGGCGAATTTTTTGATAGAGGAGATCAAAACAGGAGAGCGCGTGAAGAAGGCACCGCTTCCTTTTACCACCAGCACGCTGCAACAGGAGGCGTCGAAGGTTCTTAATTTTTCCACACAGAAGACGATGCGGCTTGCGCAACAGCTTTATGAAGGAATTGATATTAAGGGAAATGGAACGGTCGGTGTTATCACTTATTTAAGAACGGATTCCACCCGCGTCGCGGACGAGGCAGATAAGGCGGCGAGAGAATTTATTGAAAAAACCTACGGCAAGCCTTATGTGGCTAAGGCAGATGAAAAGAAAAAAAATGGGCAGAAGATTCAGGATGCGCATGAGGCGATCCGACCGACAGATATTGCATTAACGCCGGCGGTATTAAAGGAATCTCTGTCAAGGGATCAATTCCGCCTCTATCAGCTTATCTGGAAGCGTTTTGCCGCGAGCCGCATGGCAGGGGCTGTGTATGAAACTTCTTCTATCAAGCTGTCAGCCGGAGAGTATATCTTTACAAGTGCTGCCTCGAAGAAAAAATTTGACGGCTTCTTGTCGGTCTATAATGATGAAGAGGAGAAGGCGGAAGAGGGGGCGCTTATGCATGGGCTTTCAAAGGAAAGCGTACTGACGCTCAAGGAAGTGGAGGATAAGCAGCATTTTACCCAGCCTCCTGCACATTACACAGAGGCATCGCTGGTTAAGGCGTTGGAGGAGCTTGGCATTGGCCGGCCCAGCACCTACGCTCCGACCATCACGACCATCCTTGCGAGGCGCTATGTGGTGAAGGAGAATAAGAATCTGTATGTGACGGAGCTTGGAGAGGCGGTGAACCAGATAATGGTGACGGCCTTCCCCGCCATAGTGGATGTACATTTTACGGCAAATATGGAATCATTGCTTGACAAAGTGGGGGAAGGTGAGATAAACTGGAAAACTGTGGTTAGAAATTTTTATCCCGATCTTGCCGAGGCGGTTGAACAGGCGCAGAA
>CAMWWW010000203.1 GCA_947178015.1 uncultured Clostridia bacterium | reverse complement strand
CCTCCATAGCGGCCACCGACATCTCTGACTCGCTATAAAGAATGTTGACAATGCCCTCTATCTCCTTTGCGGACTGACCTGACTGCTCTGCCAGCTTCTGAATCTGAGAAGCCACGACAGCAAAGCCTTTTCCCTGATCTCCTGCACGCGCCGCCTCAATGCTTGCATTTAAGGAAAGCAGATTGGTCTGATTGGCTATGCCTGTGATCGCGTCGACCGCCGTCCGTATCTTTTCCACAGATTCATTTGTCGCATATACCTGCCTTCCAATTCGCTCAATCGCCTCCACCGTCCTGTCATTTGAACGGCTCAGATCTCGCACAATTTCCTCGGAAACCTCTCCTGCTTTTTTCATATCGGAAGAAATGTGATCCAGCCTGCTCACTCTCTGTACTATCTCACCAATCTCATTTCCCATATTGGAGATCTGCTGCGTCGCTGTCTCAATTTCCTCCGCCTGCGACAAAGCTCCCTTAGAAACTCCCTCCACTGCAACGCTGATCTCACTTGTGGTGCTATTCGTCTGAGCAGCCATCAGATCTAGGTTTTCTCCTGTCTCCGCCAGCTCTGCCGCTGACTGTTTAATATCAGACACAATACCGGACAAAGTAGTGCGAAAGCTTTCCAATTCTCTCGCCATAGCGCCAATCTCGTCCGACTTTTTCAGCAAGCTCTCCGACGGACTAACGGTTAGGTTCCCTGTTCCCAGCTCTCTGACAATTTCCTCCATCTTGCCGATGCTCTTTGCTATTCTTCTGCCCATCCATGCACAAACTATCATTGTAGCAAGAATCAGCACGATCGCGGAGCCTATAATAAAACTTATCCGGCTGCCTATATAAATATTCACATCCCGACTTGGCTTCCCGGCAAATACCATGCCCACTACCTGATTCGTATTCTTATCTCGTAAGGGCATATAATATGCATAATATGCCTCTCCATTTACCTGAACATTCGTCGACCGATACGCTCTCTGCTTTCCTAACACCTCATCTGTCACTTGCTCCGATGCAGCCGTACCCACAAGTCTGCTGCCAGCCGCCCTGTCGATCAGAGAGGTGACATAGCGGGTATTGCCATAAAATAAAGTAATCTCTGCATCTGAGTTTGCCACAAAATCATCAAACATCTCCATATTTGCAGAGAAATTTGTCTCTCCCTTATATAATTCTTCTCCCTCAAGATGCCATTCGCCCTCGTCTATCACCTCAAAGCTCGCTGCAACGCTCGCCGTCAAATCAGAAAGCCCTGTCAGCGCCTCTGACTGCATCCCCTGCATCATAGCTCCCACAGATATCCAAGCTATCACCACCACTGCAACCAGCATGGGAAGAATAGACAAAAGCAAAAGCTGCTTTGTCATGCTAAATCTTAGCCCTTTCCTACCATCCGTTTTTTCCATAATACGTCTCCTTCTACTCTCTTGTAATTAGAGTGTGTCATCAAAGAAATATTCTCTCCGCACTACACCTTCTATATAAACAATGAAAAGACACACTCTGGTATCAACACGCACGTCCGCTGGTATCCTACCTGTAATTATATCAGAACATATATGATTTTACAAGATTCCTCGTTCTATTTTTAATCGCTGCCGCCGCCTATTTCAAGCTTAGATGCTTTTCTATTCCATCGGCAACTGCCTGTGCTATCTTCTGCTGGTATTCATCCGTAACCAGCAGCGTAGCCTCATTCCAGTTGCTCAGGAAACCACATTCCACAATTACAATCGGGCAGATAGCTTTCTTTAGTAAATAATAGCTGTCGTTTGGCTTTGCCGTCCGTTTTTTCTCCGGCGCAAGCTGCTCAATCAATTCATTTTGTATAATGGTCGCAAGCTGCTGCCCTTGTGTGGAAGTCGCATAGTAAAATACCTGTGGTCCTGCCACTCCCTCCTCATGATAACTGTTCTGATGTATGCTGACCGCTATGCTGCACTTGCTGTCGGCAATAATCTGACAGCGCTTCTGCATGTCTGAGCGCTTTTTGTTGGTGTCTGATTCCTGATATAGCCCGTTCTCATCCTCCCTTGTAAGCACCACAGTAATTCCTTTTTCCTCCAAAAGTGTTTTTACCTTTAATACAATACTTAGGTTGATATCCTTCTCAAGTGCATTGTTCACACCGATCTTGCCCGGATCAGAACCTCCATGCCCCGCATCAAGCACCACAATTCTGTCTGCCGTCTCGGCCATACTCTCGATTGTCCCTATATTTCTGGCAATAAAGGACACTGTGAGAATCAGCAGAAGCGACATGAATAGCTCCCATTTCTTATTCATGCTTATATTCCCCGCAATCGTACCATTACTATAATGTATGCGTGGAATAGCATATCATTCCAGACCTTGACAATCTATTCCAGATGTTGTGTAATTGTTCCCCATACAGTCGACTTTGCAAGCCCTAGACTCCATCCTGAAATTCCGGCAAGTTCATATTCCTTGATTAGATCCACCTTAAGCCCCATCGACGCCGAGTCCTCAAGCCACACCAGATATTTACAACCATCTGACACATACTCTCCATAATACTGTCCAAGAGCCTCGTTCCATACCGGTGTAATATTATGATCGGCGAGCAGCTTTTCTGCCTGCCCCATAGATACCGCTATGCTGTCCAGCAAATATCTGCCATATTCCGAGGTATTGTCCTCCACGAGCGGAAGACTCTGTTTTTGAGCCTCCGTGGCGGCAGACTCTGGTATCTGCTTAAAAACGCGTGTAAAGAATGGAACAGCGTTGATCACTTTTTCTTTAGGAACTTCCTTTAAAGTATTCTCAATTCCTTCTCTCACAAATCCTATCGACGCCGTTGAGCCTGCCTCGCTCATCCCGGAATAATGCTCGTCATAGCCCATTATTATCACATAATCCGCCACAATTCCCTGCTCTCTGCGGTTATAATGCGCGCTGGACGCAGTTGGCACATAATTATCAATGGACAAAACCAGCCCCGCCTTCCGGCACGCGATGGAAAGCTCCCTGATAAATTGAATATAAGCATCCCCCGCATCGAAACTCAACGTCTCGATGTCAACATTAATTCCATCCAAATTATACTCATCTGCATAGCGCATCAATTCTTCCACTAGATGCTCTCTGCTCTTCATATTGGACAATATCTGATATGTGCTGATATCATAGGTTATGTTCTCCACCAGTCCCCATACCTTCAACCCCATCCCATGCGCGCGGTTTACATAATCCTTGCTGGCCAACGAGACTAGATTTCCGTCATTATCGGACATAAAAAACCATGTAGGAGAGATCACATTCACACCTGTCACACCTTCCATCGCAGAAGCTAGCACACTGCCGTCACAGACACCGCCCATCTGATGCCATGTCATAATAATCTTTTCCTCGCTTGTCAGCGATGGATAATCTGGCTCCTGATATTCTGGATTATCTATAAGCCCTTTTTGGTGTTCTCCAAGCAGATTTTTCTGGATATACCCCCGTATCCCATACTGATTCTGCACGCACGCCCATTCCTCCATCTCATAACAGACCGTCAAAAGCTCCTCCGGCTCCACATCGGCAAGTATCTCGCTTTTAATCCCTCCCAGCACGCGGATCACGCCCTTTTTAAGCGCCTTTGCCTGCGTGATCTCACCCCACTGGTGCATTAAAATCAACCTTGCCGGTTCTGTATAATATTCATATAAAATATCCGAGCACCCCTTCACATAAGCAAGGTTTATATAAAGGCTGCCATCTATTCGTTTCACAATCTCACAGGAATGGCTTTCCTCTATTCCATTTATGGTATAGGTACTACTGTCAACAGGAAATTTATAGATGTCATAGGCAGTCGTATATACCATAACTTGCGCAGACTCATCCCAATAAAAACGAGGATTACATCTCTCCGTCACCAGCTCATAAGGCAAATACACCTCATCCCCAAAACGCTTCGCCATAAGATCCGAGCGAGATGGAATGAATGTTTCATCCTGAAGCAGAAGGACAACATCCTTATCATTACTCTCTTCTATATCAAAGTATGTGTATAAATCCTCCCACTCGGTGGAAGGACGATATCGCTCAATCAACATATGAACCCCTGCTCCGGCGGCAATAACAAAAATCAGCCCCAGAACAACTACAATCTGTATTAATTTCCTCTTCACACTTTGTCCTCCTGTCGTAGTATCTTTGCTGGTGCCATTATATCATACCTTATTTTTTATGTCCATAAAGATACTTAGAAACATGAAGCTTTTCATATGGTCAATCGATTAGCCGGCAGTTTCTCTTTACACGGAGGGGAACTCCATGAATTCTACTCTTAACCTGCCGGCTTTCCTTTTCTACTCTGATTCTATTTTTTTACACTAATTCTTATTTCTGCGCTGCATTTTGCGCATAAAGCAATTTTTCTGGCAAACAGCGCGCAGATGCAAATTGCTGTGTGAAAAGTATATTTTTCACATTATTCTCTTATTCTGTCGAAGGATATCTGTATCAGCTTTCCATTATCATCCCCGATATAATCCCGCATATAACCTCCTCCCTCCTCTGCCGTCATACAAGCATGCGTAATTTCATATGGTGTGCTCTGCTTACCATTGAGAAGCAGTCTTATTCTCCTGCTCTGATAAGCAAGCAGCTCCCGCAACAATTCTTCATACTTAAGCCATCTTTCCTGATAACTAAAAAATTCGTTGAATTCAATATCTACCCTCAACGCAATCTCCTT
>CAMWWW010000202.1 GCA_947178015.1 uncultured Clostridia bacterium | reverse complement strand
ATAATGTACAGTGACATGGTTTGGGCCACGGCATCCATGGTTGCTTTCTGTTCTGCCTGCTTTTTCTGCGCTTTTCTCCCAAAATAGGCGAGAACGGCGAGAAGGATCGCGAGGATAACCAGAATCACCAGAATAACAGTTAAAAAGGTTTTCATAAGAGACCTCCTGATATGATATTTGTCATATGTCCAAGTTGGACAATAATATTGTATCATTATTTTACGGAAATGAAAAGCTTATTTTGTGAAGGACAGTGATTAATTATGCCTGATATGACAGGAGTTGGGGTGATATGGCATTACCTTACTATAGTGACAAAATGGATAATGGACAATCTTTTGGTTCTCAATGCAATTCTTGCGATTGTAATCGTATTTTTTCAGAGAAGAGATCCCAAGACGGTGTGGACGTGGCTGCTGGTGCTCTATTTTATCCCTGTGCTGGGTTTTATTCTCTATCTATTTCTGGGACAAAATCTGCATAAGCGAAAGATGTTCCGCATGAAGGAGATGGAGGACAGCTTAAATTCGCAGATCCAGAAGCAGGAGGAGATTATATTCCGCAATGAATTTAATCTGTCGGACAAGCTTCTGGAAGATTACCGGGATTTGGTTTTATATAATCTGGAAGCCCTGCAGGCGGCATATTCGGAAGATAACGAGGTGACAATCTACACAGATGGAAATGAAAAATTTGATGCATTGATTGATGCGATTGATCATGCGGAACATTTTATCCATATCCAGTATTATATTATAAAACAGGATATCCTTTTTGAGCGCATTGCAAAACATCTAATAAAGAAGGCGAAAGAGGGAGTGGAGGTCAGAGTACTCTGCGATGGAATGGGCGGAAGGTATGTGAAATCCTCTTACTGGAAAAACTTAGAAAAACAGGGGATTATGACAGCGATTTTTTTTCCTGCACTGTTAAAACGGCTGCAACTACGCATGAATTACAGAAATCACAGAAAGATTGTGGTGATAGATGGAACGTCTGCGTTTGTGGGCGGTTTCAATATTGGAAAAGAGTATATTGGGCTTGATAAAAAATTTGGGTATTGGAGGGATCTGCATTTAAAGATTGAGGGATCGGCAGTCGCGCAGCTTCAGATTCGTTTTATTTTGGATTGGAACTATGCGGCGAAAGCGGATTTGTTTTCGCACAAGGGATATTTCCCGGAGGTTGTCGGAAAGGGGACGACCGGTCTGCAGATTATCTCCAGCGGTCCAGACTCTCGTTTTCAGGAAATACGAGATAACTATATGAGGCTGATCAGTAAGGCAAAGAAAAATATCTATATTCAGACCCCATATTTTATTCCAGATGAGGCGATGATGGCTGCCCTGCGCATTGCGGCGATGTCCGGCGTGGATGTCAAGGTTATGATTCCGTGTAAGCCGGATCATCCTTTCGTATATTGGGCAACTTATTCCTTTGTGGGAGATCTGTTGGAGGCAGGGGCGAGATGCTATACGTATGATGATGGATTTCTTCATGCAAAGGGAATTATGGTGGACGGGCTGGCGGCAAGCTATGGCACCGCCAATATGGATATGAGGAGTTTTTACCTAAATTTTGAAGTAAATGCAGTGATCTACAGCTCAGAGGTAACAAAGAAGCTTGAGGATATTTTTCTTAAGGATTTAGGAAAATCCACAGAGATCACGCCATATGACTATAGCCAGAGAAATTTGGTAATACGTTTGAAGGAGCAAGTATCAAGATTGTTATCCCCGATACTGTAAACACCAATTTCTATTTATTTCAAAATATTTGGATGACGTACCTGAAATTATGTGACAATTTTCTCTATTCTGGCTGAGAAAACGTTTTTAAAGTAGTAGTCAGAAATAGGTTAATAAATTGCCTTGGCGTCATTCCAGTAAATTCCTTGAATTCTCTTTGAAAATGCGCCTGATCAGAATACCCAAGGCATTTGATAAACGCAGAGTTATTTTTCTTTGGCGCCCGCAGCATTTGAGTGAGAGCAGACTGAAAGCGAATAATTCTGCTGTAATGCTTGGGGTTTAGTCCCATATGTCCGAGAAATAGCCGATGGATGTGGCGTTCAGAATAGTTTAATGTCTTTGCAAGTTCATGGATGGAAACAGCGCCATCTGTGAGGCAGATTTGCTCCAACATATAGCGGACAGGCTCACTTAGCGGCATGGCATGTTTTTCTGGCTGATAACTTGTTAAAAACCATGAAAGCCTATCGGAAAAAGAGGAAAACTTTAAAATGCCATAGGAAAAGAATTCTGTCTGAAAATGACGGCTTGGGAGCGTTCCCGCCGGAAAGCGCACGCCAAAATAGCGGCTGCAGGGCATACAGGAAATGCTTCTATATGCTACATCAGGCACAAATAGACTTCCCATCGCAGAGGATTCTTCGATAAGGAGATCCATACAACCTGTCGGGATATAAGTGATGGGTTCTTCTGTGCCATAGAATTCATAAAATAAGAGGGGCTGCGGCTGGGTGCAAAGAGATTCACAATAGCGTTCTGTATAGAGAGACAAAAGGGGCTGTGAGCTGCCGTGGCTGGGAGGCGGCATAAGCATACTGACATTCATGTGGCTTGTCCCCTTTCTTAGTGTAGATAATTATTTGTTCTTAGTATACAGAATATGTCTGTTTTTTTCAATATTTTTTACCAGATTTGAGATAAAATTCAACGCATCAAGTCGATAGAGAGATAAAAGAGCACAAGGGCGTGTGGCAGTTGTAAAAAACTGCTATACGTCCTTTTTATGCGTGAGGATACATAAGGAAATTCGCTGCCAAGCAGCATTACATCCCGCGCAGAAAGTGCAGAAAGAAAGTTCTCTATCACTGGAGAAAGAGGAGGGATTGTATATGGATTATTCAGCAGTAAACACAATTTGGGTGCTTTTGGGCGCCGCACTGGTATTTTTTATGCAGGCAGGTTTTGCCATGGTAGAGACTGGATTTACCAGAGCAAAAAACGCGGGAAATATTATAATGAAAAATCTAATGGATTTTTGCATTGGAACGCCGATCTTCTGGTTTATCGGCTTCGGGATTATGTTTGGAAGCGGCAGCAGTTTTTTTGGTGTGATTGACTTCTTCACCAGAGGAGATTATTCTAGTATCACACCAGACGGAGTGCCGTTTTATGCATTTTTAATATTCCAGACGGTGTTCTGTGCCACATCCGCAACGATCGTGTCTGGGGCAATGGCAGAGAGAACAAAGTTTATCTCTTACTGTTTATACAGCCTTCTTATCTCGCTGTTTGTTTATCCTGTATCTGGTCACTGGATCTGGGGTGGAGGCTGGCTCGCAGAGATGGGATTTCATGATTTTGCAGGATCAACGGCTGTACATATGGTAGGCGGATGTGCTGCGCTGATCGGAGCAAAGATTCTAGGACCCCGCATAGGAAAATACACAAAGGATGGAAAACCAAGAGCCATTCCGGGGCACAGTCTAACATTAGGCGCACTTGGAGTATTTATACTATGGTTCTGTTGGTTTGGATTTAACGGGTGCTCCACTGTGTCGATGGAGGGAGATGCCATTGTAACGGCGGGCAACGTATTTGTGACAACAAACCTCGCAACAGCATGCGCAACCTGTGTAACCATGCTCTTTACATGGATGCGCTATAAAAAACCAGATGTGTCCATGACGCTGAATGGTTCCTTGGCAGGCTTGGTTGCGATCACCGCAGGGTGCGATGTGGTAAGTCCTGCAGGGGCTGCAATAATTGGTATAGTAGCAGGAATTGCAGTTGTTCTGGTAATAGAATTTGTAGATAAAGTTCTAAAAATTGACGATCCAGTAGGAGCAGTTGGCGTTCACGGCGCCTGCGGACTTCTCGGCACACTGCTCACGGGCTGTTTTGCAGTAGACGGAGGCCTGTTCTACGGCGGCGGACTTCACATGTTAGGAATCCAGTTACTAGGAATTGCAGCCGTACTACTTTGGGTGACAATAACCATGACCACTATCTTTCTGGTTCTGGATAAAACCATTGGACTACGCGTGTCAGAGAAGGAGGAAATACTTGGTTTGGACGCGACAGAGCATGGGCTGACAAGTGCATATGCGGATTTTCTTCCATCCAGCCCAGAAATCGCAAACAAGATAGAGGAGAATTCAGCAACAGTTCCTATAACCGATGCTGTACAAGTACAGATTAAGGCAGATCCAAAACCAACAGCGTCCGATATAAAACTAAGCAAGATAGAGATATTAATGAAACAGGAGAAATTCGAAGCGCTCAAGCTTGCCATGAATCAGATAGGAGTGACAGGCATGACCGTGACACAGGTACTTGGATGTGGTGTGCAGAAAGGAGCGATGGAATACTACAGAGGAATACCAGTAGAAATGCAGCTATTACCCAAAATTCAGGTAGAAATTGTGGTTGCAAAGGTACCCGTGTCTCAAGTGATTGAGACAGCAAGAAAAGTGCTATATACAGGACATATTGGAGATGGAAAGATCTTTGTATATGATGTGGAGGATGCCATAAAAGTACGAACAGGAGAAAAAGGATTTGATGCACTGCAAGGAATGGATGATTAAAACGACAATATAAACTCTATGTATTATTTACACTAGCCTTCTATATTACGGAAAGGATATAGAAGGCTAAAATTTATAACTTTTTATAAGAGTTACTTGTATAATCATTTTCGAGAAAGGTCCGCATAGCCAGCGCAGCTATTTCCTCCGTCA
>CAMWWW010000201.1 GCA_947178015.1 uncultured Clostridia bacterium | reverse complement strand
TCCTCCTTACAATTATATAATAACACGTATTTTACGTATTATCAAGAGAAAAACACAAAAATATACGTATTTTACGTAGATATTATATGCAGATTCCGAGAAAGTATACGGACTGACAGCAGGATATTATTAAAAGTGAGCTGAAAACTGACTTAGTGGAAAAGGGACTAGGTGAACGGATAACAAAGAATATTCTGATTCGATGGAAAGAGATTGTAAGCAATCGTCTTGACAGTAAAGCAATAAAGGCAGCGTTGCCGGAGATTTACGGCAGCATAGTGGTGGATTCTATTGCATTGTAACAATAACATCTTGATTTTGTGCTATTGTAGAAAAGTCATAATCGTTTTTATTACGTGAAGAAATATCATTCTATCTCACGGACATGCAGCATATACTAAGGATAGATAAAAACAGGAGAGTGCTTATGCAGGAGTGGATTGTACAGATAACGAATGATTATGGATATCTTGGTATATGGCTGTTAATCTTTTTGGAGAATGTATTTCCCCCAATTCCTTCTGAGGTGATTCTGCCATTTTCTGGGTTTCTTACGACCTGTACAAAAATGGGGCAGTGGGGCGTCATTATGTATGCCACGGTCGGCTCTGTGACAGGTGGGTATGTGTTATATGGGGCGGGCTATCTGTTAAATGAGCAGCGGCTTGAGAGAGTTTTGTCTGGAAGGCTTGGACATATTCTGCATTTTAAGAAGGAGGATGTTCATAAAACGATGTCATGGTTTCGCAGGTATGGGAATACATCGGTTTTTTTCTGTCGTTGTATTCCAATGCTTCGAAGCCTAATCTCGATTCCGGCGGGAATGACAAAGATGCCGCTGATAACCTTTACTTTATATACGACAATGGGAAGTTTTATCTGGAATGTGATTTTGGTATCGCTCGGTGCTTGGGCAGGGGAGTCATGGGGGACGATAGCCGGATACATTGCCATGTACAGTGATATTATTAAAATTATTCTTGGGGGAATTGCGATTGGAGCAGGTATGTATTTTTTACAGAAAAAAAGAATAAAGGCGGCAAAAGGAAAACATTTTTAAACTAGAACAACAAAAAGTCAGTCGGAACAGGGAATCGTTCCGACTGGCTATATCAGTGTTTTTGGTTAATAGTAAGTTTTAGTCCACAAGCAGTGCAGGGTTTTCTTTTTCTGCATCGGCGGGAAGTAAAATTTCTTCATAGACGCTGCCGAGCTTTCGAAGTTCTGTCGCGATCAGTCCAGAAAATACAACACAGCCCTCATAGGTGAGGTGGCTATTATCTTTTTTTCCCTCAGGATAGTTTGGATATTTGCCTGCGGGAAGATGCATAAACCAGCGCTTGCTCTGTTCAGGACCGCTTTTTTCAATTAATTCTTTGCTTAATGTGCATAGATCAATAACAGGGACGTTACATTCTTTACCGACAGCCAGCATGGCTTCAGGGTAATCTCCATGTGTATCAGGAACGAGCGTTTTTTCATCCTCCATAAACAAGCGGCGGTATAAGGAGGTAATAAGTACAGGATAAGCGCCTTTGTCCGTGGCAGTTTTTATGTAAGTTTTTAGGTTTTCTTGATAGCTTCCAAATGGATCGGTGTGTCGCTCCTCATCCGGTTTTTCATCGTTGTGACCAAACTGGATAAATAAGAAGTCGCCTTTTTTTATATCCGCTGCAATGGTGTCCAAGATGCCCTCATCCATAAAGCTCTTGGTGCTTCTGCCGTTTTCCGCGCGGTTGTCGATAAAAATCCCTTTTTTAATGTAAAGGGAAAAGCCTTGTCCAATTCCGGTTTGTGGGTAGGAGGTAATGTCGTTCTGTTTGACGGTGGAATCGCCGGCCCAATAAATAGTAGGTTTCATTCTGCTCTCCATTCTGCGATATGATTTCGCTCTGATAAATGCAATGATAAATATAAGTTGCTATATTAGAATGATAGCAGAAGAAAGCAAATAGTGCAAGTATATCCATGTGCCGTCCCGCTATGATTCCTTATTTGGAAAACAGCGGGACGGTTTGGAGGAGCGAATGTTTTATTAGCTTAAATAGGATTTTAGGTTTTTTAGGGCATTTTTTTCAAGGCGGGAGACTTGGGCTTGTGAGATTTGGATTTCTTCTGCTACCTCCATCTGGGTTTTTCCTTCAAAAAAACGCATACGAATAATTTTATTTTCTCGTTCATTTAATTTCTTAAGAGCTTGAGAGAGGGATAGCTCTTCGATCCAATTTTCTTCCTTGTTTTTTTTATCGCTGATCTGATCCATCACATAGAGTGCGTCGCCTCCTTCTGTGTAGACTGGTTCATATAAGGAGACGGGGTTTTGAATGGCATCCAGTGCAAAGACAATGTCTTCCTTGCTGATTCCAACTTCCTCGGCAATCTCTGTAATGGTCGGCTCCTTTTGATTTTTTTTCATCAGCGCTTCTTTGGCATAGATTGCCTTGTAGGCAGTGTCGCGCAGGGAACGGCTGACGCGGATGCTGTTGTTGTCCCTAAGATAGCGCCGCACCTCGCCTGCGATCATAGGAACGGCATACGTACTGAATTTTACATTTTGAGTGATGTCGAAATTATCGATTGCCTTGATAAGACCAATGCAGCCAATCTGAAAGAGATCATCGATGTTTTCGCTGCTGTTGGAAAAGCGCTGGATCACGCTTAGGACAAGACGCAGGTTTCCTTTAATATACTGCTCTCTAGCCGTTTTATCACCTTTTAGAATACGCTTAAAAAGCTCATCCTTCTCTTCGTTTTTTAACAGGGGGAGCTTTGCGGTGTTCACCCCACATATTTCCACTTTGTATACAGGCATTACCTTTTCCTCCGCATCATTCATTGTTATAAATAAAGAATGGACGAAATGGCTTAAATTTATACGGAGCGGAATTTAAAAAAATTTCCACTTTCTTCCGAACCATACAGAAAAGCGATAAATGCAAGTTGACAGAAAAGAAGGAAAGAAATATCCTATTCTTAAGAGGGTAAATATTGATAGAAGGAGATTGACAGAATGAAGAGAATCCGAAGAAAGAAAATGGTTCTTATAGGTGTGTTGCTTTTTGTTCTCTATTTTTTTGCGGGATTGCTCTTGCCCTTTTTTCGCTTTAAGACTGTGGGAGAAGAGTATCAGCGAAAGGTTCAGAGCAGGGAATATTTTGGACAGGAGGGGCAGGGCACCGATCGGGCCTATATTGTAGAGACGGCTGTGGAGGCGCTTGAGGTGCGGCTTCAGATGCTTCAATGCGCAAAGGAGGAGATTGTGCTTGCAACTTTTGATATGCGAGACTGTGAAAGCACAAGAGACATTGCAGCGGTACTTTTGCAGGCGGCTGACAGAGGGGTTCAGGTCAGAATTTTAGTGGATGGAATGAGCGGGCTTCTGCGCATGAGAAAACCAATTTTTAAGCTTTTGGGAAGTCATGAAAATATAGAGATACGGCTTTACAACGAGCCCAATCTCCTGCTTCCGTGGACATGGAACGGCAGGATGCATGATAAGTATATTATGGTAGATGGAACTTATCTGTTGATGGGAGGGAGAAATACTTTTGATTATTTTTTGGGAGCTTATACGGATAAAAATTTAAGCCTTGACAGGGAGGTGTTTTTTGTCAGTGATCGAGAAGAAAAGGACAGCGCTATCGCTCAGATGGAAGAATATTATAAGCTGGTGTGGGATCAGAAGGTATGTAAGGCTTTGTATAACAAAGAGAAGTATGGCCAAGGAAGCAGAGAGAAAGAGCTTCGGGAGGAGCTTGACAATAGATATAAAGATATGAAACAGAGAATAGGAGAGGCAGCAGAGGAGATTTCTTTTGCGGCGAGCACGGTTCCAGTGGAAAGGGTGACATTATTATATAATCCTGTCTCGATTATGGGAAAGGAGCCGTGGGTATTTTATGAACTGGTCGAGCTGATGAAGCAGGCAGAAGAGAGGGTGTACATTCATACACCTTATGCGGTATGCAATTCTTATATGTATCAGGAGCTGGCGAAAATAGCGGTTTTGGTGCCAGAAACCACCATACAGCTAAATGCCATTAGCAATGGGGATAATGTCTGTGCCAGTGCAGATTACCTCTATAATAAAAAGAAGCTTCTTGCTTGTAATATGACGGTTTATGAATATGACGGAGGTGATTCCTCGCATGGAAAATCTGTTTTGATTGATGACAGGCTTTCCGTAATAGGTTCCTTTAATTTTGATATGAGAAGCGCCTACATAGATACAGAGCTTATGTTTGTGATCGACAGCAGAGAATTAAATCAAAGCCTTGAGAGAAATCTTGCGGCGTTGGAGCAGGATTCCATGCGAGTGCTGTCAGAACAGGAATATATGGTTCCGTTCGGGCATAAACGCACGGAGCTGAATAAGGAAAAGGAGCTATTTTTAAAGCTGTTTGGTTTTCTGGTACAACCGTTTCGCTTCCTTTTATAGTGGAGAGTATGTTGTCAAGGGGCAGAATTTATGCTATACTTAGCCGCAGTATAGGAAAATATTGATGAGAAAGGATAGGGTACATGATAGAACAGCATCAGTTAAGCAATGGAATACAGGTGGTGTGTGAGCAGGTGGAATATGCCCATTCTGTAGCTTTGGGGGTGTGGGTGCGTACTGGCTCGGCATATGAGACAGAAGAGAAGAATGGGATTGCACATATGGTCGAGCATATGGTGTTTAAGCGGACAAGACGGCGGGATGCCAGACAGATTGCAGATGAGACAGCGGATATTGGCGGAAATCTGGACGCCTGCACCAGCAA
>CAMWWW010000200.1 GCA_947178015.1 uncultured Clostridia bacterium | reverse complement strand
CCAAAGAGGATCTGTCCGCCTCAATTTTTCAGGCTGTTGTCAACCAGACTATCAGCGGGCTTGCCTGTGGCAAACCCATCCGCGGAAATGTAGCTTTTCTTGGCGGACCGCTTCATTTTCTGCCGGAGTTAAAAAATGCTTTTGTCCGCACACTGCATTTAACGCCACAGCAGACGATCGCGCCGGAGAATTCTCATCTGTTTGCCGCAATAGGCGCCGCGCTCAACCCCGGAGAAGCATCCATCTCCATGGATGAACTGCTTACTAAGCTCTCTTCCTCCATCAAGCTTGAATTTGAGGTTAAGCGGATGGAGCCTTTGTTTCATGATGAGGCAGAGTATGAGGAATTTCTGGAAAGACACAACTCTCACTCGGTTGCAACGGGAGAGCTTTCCACCTATGAGGGAGACTGTTTTCTTGGCATTGACGCCGGCTCCACTACCACCAAGGTCGCTTTAGTCGGTGAGGACGGCGCCCTTCTTTATTCGTTCTACAGCAATAATAACGGCAATCCGCTTGGCACTACGATCAGCGCCATCAAGGATATTTATTCCCGCCTGCCGCAGAGCGCCTCCATTGTTTATTCTTGCTCCACTGGATATGGCGAGGCGCTGATTAAGGCGGCTCTGCTGTTGGACGAGGGCGAGGTGGAGACCGTATCTCACTATTATGCCGCTGCCTTTTTTGAACCGGATGTCGACTGTATCCTCGATATTGGCGGGCAGGATATGAAATGCATCAAGATCCACAATAAAACCGTAGACAGCGTACAGCTCAATGAGGCTTGCTCTTCTGGCTGCGGCTCCTTTATTGAGACCTTTGCAAAATCTCTAAACTACAGTGTGCAGGATTTTGCAAAGGCGGCATTGTTTGCCAAAAATCCGATTGATCTTGGTACGCGCTGCACGGTATTTATGAATTCGAATGTTAAGCAGGCGCAGAAGGAGGGGGCCGAGGTCTCCGATATTTCCGCTGGGCTTGCCTATTCGGTTATTAAAAATGCGTTGTTTAAGGTGATTAAAATTACCAACCCTAAGGATCTTGGAGAAAAAGTTGTGGTTCAGGGCGGTACTTTCTATAACGATGCAGTTCTTAGAAGCTTTGAACGCATCTCTGGCTGTGACGCCGTGAGGCCGGATATTGCTGGTATTATGGGAGCGTTTGGGGCGGCTCTCATTGCGAGAGAGCGCTATGACAGCTCTAAGGAATCTACCATGCTGCCAATCGAGAAGATTAATACGCTCGCCTTCACGACTTCCATGGCAAGGTGCAAGGGCTGTACAAATAGCTGCCTTCTTACCATCAACCGCTTTACCGGAGGCAGGCAGTTTATCACTGGAAACCGCTGTGAGCGCGGCATTGGCAAGGAAAAGAATAAAGACAAGATTCCAAATCTATTTGAATATAAGAATAAACGTTTATTCAGCTATGAAAGCTTGACGGAGGATATTGCTGTGCGCGGCACCATCGGTATTCCCCGCGTGCTAAATATGTATGAAAATTATCCATTTTGGGCGGCATTTTTTAAGAAGCTACACTTCCGTGTGATCCTTTCACCGGAATCCAACCGGAAAATCTATGAGCTTGGCATTGAGTCCATTCCGTCCGAATCGGAATGTTATCCGGCGAAGCTTGCACATGGACATGTCGTATGGTTGATTAAACAGGGGATTACTTCTATTTTCTACCCTTGTGTACCATATGAGAGAAATGAAACGCCAGATGCAAATAACCATTATAACTGCCCTATCGTCACTTCCTACGCGGAGAATATCAAAAATAATGTGGAGGAGCTTCGCACCGAAAAAATTCAGTTTCTGAATCCGTTCGTCGCCTTTACGAATAAGGAAATACTGGTGGAACAGCTCGTAAAGGTATTTGCAGAATCCCACCATATCCCTGCCGAGGAGATTCGCGCTGCCGGAGAAGAAGGCTGGACGGAGCTTATGGCAGCAAGGGAGGATATTAAGAAAAAGGGCGAGGAAGTCCTTTCTTATATGAAGGAAACGGGAAGACGCGGCATTGTTCTTGCAGGACGCCCCTACCATATTGATCCAGAGATCCATCACGGCATCCCTGAGCTGATTAATTCTTATGGCATCGCTGTTCTTACCGAAGATTCCGTGGCACACCTTGGCAAGCCGGAACGTCCGCTTATTGTGATGGATCAGTGGATGTATCACTCCCGTCTTTATGCGGCGGCAAATTTTGTTAAGACGCAGGACAATCTGGATCTGATTCAGCTCAATTCCTTTGGCTGCGGTTTGGATGCTGTTACCACAGATTGCGTCAATGATATTCTTTCCCGTTCTGGTAAGATTTATACGGTATTAAAAATTGATGAGGTCAACAATTTGGGAGCGGCAAGAATCCGCATCCGTTCTTTGATCTCCGCGCTTCGCGTTAGAGAGCAAAAACATGTGGAGAGAAAGGTGGTTTCCTCCGCTTATCATCGCGTGGAATTTACTAAACAGATGCGCAAGGACTACACCATACTCTGCCCGCAGATGTCGCCGATCCATTTTGATCTGGTGGGTCCCGCCATCAATTCCTGCGGCTATCATTTTGAGATCCTTGGAGAGAGCCAAAATAAATCTTCTGTTGATGTCGGGCTGAAATATGTCAATAATGATGCCTGCTATCCTTCGCTTATTGTAGTTGGACAGCTCATGGAGGCATTGTTGTCCGGGAAATATGACTTAAATAAAACCGCTGTCGTTATCTCACAGACGGGCGGCGGCTGCCGCGCGACCAATTATATTGGTTTTATCCGCCGTGCTTTGGAAAAGGCAGGGATGCCTCAAGTTCCTGTACTCTCCCTCAGCACCAGCGGTATTGAGACAAATGAGGGCTTTCATTATACTCTTCCCATGCTTGTAAAAGGGATGCAGGCGGTTGTGTATGGTGATGTCTTTATGCGTGTGCTGTACCGCACCCGCCCCTACGAAAAGGAAAAAGGCTCTGCCAATGCGCTGCATGAAAAATGGAAGGCAAAATGCATCGCTTCCCTTTCCAAAAAAAATCCATCCATGATCGAATTTGGCAGAAACATCCGCGGCATTATCCGTGACTTCGATGCTCTGCCGCTGCTTGACGTCAAAAAGCCAAGAGTCGGCATTGTCGGAGAGATTTTGGTAAAATTCCTTCCCGCAGCAAACAATCATCTGGTTGAGCTTCTGGAAGCAGAAGGAGCGGAGGCAGTTATGCCTGATCTGCTGGACTTTTTCTTATATTGCTTCTACAACGAAAACTTTAAAGCAGAACATCTGGGAACCAAAGCCTCCACTGCAAGGCTATGCAATATTGGTATCTCTCTTCTGGAATATATGAGAAAAGCTGCCAGAAAAGAGCTGAAAAAAAGCCAGCGTTTTACACCGCCCGCTTATATCAAAGACCTTGCCAAATACGCCGATCCCATTGTATCCCTTGGAAATCAAACTGGAGAAGGATGGTTTTTGACCGGAGAAATGTTAGAGCTGATTCACGGGGGCGTCAATAATATCGTATGTGCACAGCCATTTGGATGCCTTCCCAACCATGTGGTGGGCAAGGGAGTGATTAAAGAACTAAGACATCAGTATCCGAAGTCGAATATTATCGCTGTCGATTACGATCCGGGGGCAAGCGAAGTCAACCAGTTAAATCGCATCAAATTGATGCTTGCTACGGCGCATAAAAATATTAAAGAAATCGAGTAGGGGAAGAGCCATCTTCTCCCTCGCTCACGCGCCGGTCGCGGGCAGCTTTCGCTGCATACTTCCTTTCCACGTCCGTGTGCATAAAAATCGAGCAGAGGATATTTCTTCTCCTCTGCTCGCGGCGCGGGCTGTGTGCTGCGTCAGCAGCTATTATTGTTCTTTAGATTATATTTACATATCCTTCCATAACCCACGAAGTCTAACAATCGTGTTTCTTAATAAATTCATCCACCGAAAGATAAAAATCATCATAACATTCCCTAATTTTATCATCGGTCCAGTCCCACCATGCAATTCTGTTTAAAGCGGCAATTTGATCTGGATTATATCTGTATTTGATTATTTTTGCTGGAACTCCGGCAACAACAGCATAATCTGGTACATCTTTTGTTATTACAGCCCCAGCCCCTGCTATCACACCATTTCCGATATTAGCCCCATTAGTGACAATAACATTTCTGCCAAGCCATACATCATTGCCTATTTTACTTCTTGTCCCCTTAAGTCTTTTTCCTCTCGGCTTTATTCCCTTAATAAATCTATCGGGTGTTATTTTCATAAAATACTCATAGTCAATATACTCTGTTTTTCCATATGCTGGAACACCTGCATACATGATTGGATGTGTAGATATATAATCTATACAATGATTTTCAACTACCTCAACTCCAACAGCAAATGAACAAAAACTTCCAATGGATTCTATTGTATCTCTATCCCCATTTGTTATCGGACCATAACTATGCTTACCAATTGTTGTTTTTAACGACAAAGCTCTTTCGTCATCTACCATTTTCATAAAATCAATTTCGGCAATCTGCTCTGTCTTAAAATACGGTTTTAATGACGTCTTGAGATCAGAATAAATTTTATCATTCGTAGAAGCAAGAATAACACATAAATCCTTGCAATCAATAGTACTCAAAAAACTTAAAGGTTTGATTGCTGTATTGTATTTACATAGATGATTGTCAATTATATATTTTTCCTGAATCCCATAAGCGTTATTCAAAAAAGTTTTAACTTGAATTCCAACATCACCAAATGGAAATATTACAAAATTCTGCTTTTCCCC
>CAMWWW010000199.1 GCA_947178015.1 uncultured Clostridia bacterium | reverse complement strand
TGGGCGCGATGACAGATTTTGGTCCGCTGATTGCGAACCCCAGAAGCTTTCTTTTGGGTGCGGCTGCACAGCTTGGTATTTTCGCTGCGTACCTGATGGCGATGGCGATGGGCTTTAATGATAAAGCGGCAGCGGCAATCTCTATTATTGGCGGAGCGGACGGACCTACCTCTATCTTCCTTGCTGGTAAGCTCGGACAGACAGATTATATGGGACCGATCGCTGTGGCTGCTTATTCTTATATGTCCTTAGTTCCGATTATCCAGCCTCCGATTATGAAGGCGTTGACTACGGAAGAGGAACGCAAGATTAAGATGGATCAGTTAAGACCAGTATCGAAGCTGGAGAAGATCTTATTCCCGATTATTATCACAATTGTAGTTGTATTGCTTCTGCCCTCCACGGGACCCCTTGTTGGTATGCTGATGCTTGGAAATCTGTTCCGTGAGTGTGGTGTGGTAAAGCAGCTTACCGAGACGGCTTCCAATGCATTGATGTATATCGTGGTTATTATCCTTGGTACCTCTGTGGGCGCTACAACCAGCGCGGAAGCTTTCTTAAAGTGGGATACGATCAAGATTGTGGCACTTGGATTGATTGCATTTGCTTTTGGTACCGCGGGCGGCGTGTTGTTTGGAAAGCTGATGTGCAAGTTGAGCGGAGGTAAGATCAACCCATTAATTGGTTCTGCGGGCGTATCTGCCGTACCTATGGCAGCCCGTGTGTCTCAGAAGGTCGGCTCACAGGCTGATCCGACGAACTTCTTGCTAATGCATGCGATGGGACCTAATGTGGCAGGTGTTATCGGCACAGCCGTGGCGGCAGGTACCTTTATGGCTATGTTCGGAGTGAGATAAATTGAGTGCTTATGCATAAGGTATAAGAATGTTGGCCGTGTTACGGCAGAATGGAGGAAACAACAAACAATGGCAGAAAAGGAAAAGGCAAAAAAACCGTTAAAAATAACAGAAACTGTCCTGCGTGACGCGCATCAGTCTCTGATTGCAACACGTATGACAACAGAGCAGATGCTGCCGATTATTGATAAGATGGATAAGGTGGGCTATCATTCCGTAGAATGTTGGGGTGGTGCGACCTTTGATGCCAGCCTTCGTTTCTTGAAGGAAGATCCTTGGATGAGGCTGCGCAAATTAAGAGATGGATTTAAGAACACAAAGCTTCAGATGTTGTTTAGAGGCCAGAATATTCTTGGATATAATCATTATTCCGATGATGTAGTAGAATATTTTGTGCAGAAATCGATTGCAAATGGAATTGACATTATCCGTATTTTTGACTGCTTTAACGATCTTCGCAATTTGCAGACAGCGGTAAAGGCGGCAAACAAGGAAAAAGGGCATGCGCAGATCGCGCTTTCCTATACACTTGGAGATGCCTACACGCTGGATTACTGGAAGGAAACGGCAAGAAGAATCGAGGAGATGGGAGCAGATTCCATCTGTATCAAGGATATGGCAGGGCTTTTGGTTCCTTATGAGGCGACTAGGCTGGTAGAAGCATTAAAGGCAGGTACCAAGCTTCCGATTCAGATGCACACGCACTATACCTCAGGTGTCGCTTCCATGACTTACTTAAAGTCTGTTGAGGCAGGCGCGGATGTGATTGACACAGCGATGAGCCCATTCTCCATGGGAACCAGCCAGCCAGCGACAGAAGTTATGGTGGAAACCTTTAAGGGTACAAAGTACGATACAGGCTTAGATCAGAACCTTCTTGCTGAGATTGCGGACTATTTCCGTCCAATGCAGGAGGAGGCGCTGAAAAGCGGCTTGCTGAATCCGAAGGTTATGGGCGTTAATATCAAGACTTTGTTGTATCAGGTGCCGGGCGGTATGTTGTCCAATTTGGTATCTCAGCTTAAGGATGCTAAGGCAGAGGATAAGTATTATCAGGTATTGGAGGAGATCCCGAAGGTTCGTACAGACTTTGGTGAGCCGCCTCTTGTTACGCCTTCTTCCCAGATCGTGGGCACACAGGCTGTGCTGAATGTACTTCAGGGCGAGCGCTACAAGATGGTGACAAAGGAGTCTAAGAAGGTTCTTGCCGGTGAATTTGGACAGACCATTAAGCCATTTAACGCAGAGGTGCAGAAGAAAGCAATCGGTGATGTAAAACCGATTACTTGTCGTCCTGCGGATCTGATCGAGCCTCAGCTTGATAAGTTTAGAAAGGAATGTGCGGAGTGGATGGAGCAGGAGGAGGATGTACTGTCCTATGCCCTGTTCCCGCAGGTTGCCACGGATTTCTTTAAATATAGAGCAGCACAGAAAACAAAGGTGGATTCTGCTGTGGCAGATAAAGAGAATAAGGCATACCCTGTTTAAACAGGATACGATAGAAGGACATCGAGCGACGGATGTCCTTCTATCTTTATATGCGATTCGATTCGTGGAGGAGAATGTACCACAAAAGAAGTATGTTACAAATTTTTAAACTGGTGCATAATATACAAAAATGAAAGAATAAAATTATAGAATATGTCAATTTACAAAATCGAAAATAACATATATTATGTAACTATTCAGTCGTACATAAGCAGAAAAAGTAGCGGAGGTGATAGGTGATTTGAGCCGAACGGCTTAGGAAGTCGTGTAGACGGATTAAGTGCGCAGGTTCAGAGAAAAAACAGCGCAGATTACAGTTGAGAAAATACATTATAGAAAATTTAATAATATCGGAAACAATACTTATTTAGAAGGAGAAGATAAGTTATGCATCAGGTAAAGGTTAAATTCAATAATGTGGAACAGATTAAGCAGTTTGTAAATATAATTGACAAATCTGAGTCAAGATTTGACTTGGGGTCGGGACAGAGGATCGTTAATGCGAAATCAATACTTGGCGTAATGGCGTTAGATTTTTCAAAACCACTGCAATTAATGTATGATTCAATTGATTAAAGAATGATGGAAATGTTATATCCCTATTTTATTTAAAAATATATAATCTGGCATTATTGTAATAAAGGGCACCAGTTGGCAATATGGCTGACAGGTGCTTTTTATGCGCAGGAAAAGAACTTCCCCTGTTCGAGTAGAATAGGTGGAGCATACAGAAATGATATGAGATATGGATATATTTGCTTAATCTGGACATCGGATAGAACCTGTGTTATGATAAAAGTAAAGTTGGAATGATAAAGGATGTTTTGGGTTAGACTCGACAAGTAGTAGGAGCTATGCCATGAAAGGAAAGGGGATTTATGTTATATCACATATCGCAAAAAGCAGATTTGAAGATTTTAAAACCATTTATTTCTTCACATGGGAAGGCATATGTATATGCAATAGAAAATCTTGCTGTTGGACTTCTTTTTGGTGTTAAGAAGGATGATTTTGATTTTTTATTATCCACAGATGAGAAGATGGTCACGAATGTATATGAGTGTTATCCCAATGCTTTTGAGAAGATTTATTGGAAAAAGGACTGTTCGGTGTATGAGGTGGAAGAGAGTGGATTTCAGCGGGGGATGACTTCTTGGGAACCTGAGCTTGTATGTGAAAATGAAGTTGCTGTGGTACGTGAAATAAAAATTGAGAATATATATCAGCGACTTCTGGAAGAAGAGCAGAAGGGAAGCTTGGTGATTCACAGATATCAATATAATGATGAATATAGAAAAATGATTGCTGCACATGTTGTGGACAGATTGGTTCGATTTCATATTGATTTAGACAGGTGCATGGAGCAGGATCATAGGTTTGCTACCTATTATAAGGAGTTGATTCAAGGTTTGCTTGTCTTGATGGATGGGCATTTGCTTCAGTAAGTGGTGTGTGGTACAAAGGAGAGAAAGAAGATAGGAAGGAAATAGCTGGAACTGAGAGGAAAGGCTGCGGGGAGGATATATGAAGCTAGATATGCATTGTCATACAAAGGAAGGTTCACTGGATGGAAAGATTCCTGTGGAGGAGTATATTGAGGAGCTGAAGCGTCAGGGATTTGATGGAATGTTGATCACAGATCATAATTCCTATAATGGATACCGAGCTTGGAAGAAGTATATTAAGGGCAGGAGACATGAGGATTTTCTTGTGTTAAAGGGTATTGAATACGATACGATAGATTCTGGTCATATTTTGGTGATTATGCCAGAGACAGTAAAGCTTCGGATTTTGGAGCTGCGGGGGCTTCCCGCTCATCTTTTGATTGATGTGGTTCACAGAAATGGCGGTATCTTAGGTCCGGCGCATCCATGCGGGGAAAAGTATTTAAGTATCACAAATACAAGAAGATATCGGCAGAATCCTGATATTTTGTCCCGATTTGATTTTTTGGAGGGCTTTAATTCGTGTGAAAGACCAGAGGATAATGAAAGGGCAGCGGAGCTTGCAAAGAAATATAATCTCAGTATATTTGGCGGAAGCGATTCCCATAAGCCAGAATGTATTGGGACAGCCTATACGGAGTTTGAGGAGCCTGTCACCTGTGAGTCTGATATTATTGCACAAGTAATCAAAGGATCAGCAATTCATGCAGGCGGACATTATTATCATGGAACGACGAGAGAGAAGATGGGAAAAAGCCATAATATTCTGGTGGAAGCTTTCTGGGTGTACAATAAGGTATCTGGCTATCGGACGCATTTTAAACGCAAGAAAGAAATGAAGATAAAAGTCTGAAAATAATAAATAAAATATATTATTTGTAAAATATAAAATAAATAAAAAGAAAAAGATTGTGTATAAAAGAAAAATAATAAAATATTAAAATAACTGTTGACAAGTGGAAGAATGTGTGGTAATATTTAATCA
>CAMWWW010000198.1 GCA_947178015.1 uncultured Clostridia bacterium | reverse complement strand
CGAGAGCGGGGTGACGGAGGACTATAGGCGATTCTCTGCGCGGACCTTTCTCAAAAATGACTATACAATCCCTCCGCTTCAATTACAATATCATTTCTTCCAAAATATGATATTTTTCATTATTTTATTCTTTTGCTTATCTGTTCTATACGTTCTTCTACCTGCTTCATCATCTGCTCATATTTAGCAAGCTTCTCCTTCTCTTCTTTTACCTTCGCCTCCGGCGCCTTACTGATAAATCTCTCATTGTTAAGCATACCATGAGCGCGCGCAAGCTCCTTTGTAAGCTGCTCTCTCTCTTTTGTCAGACGCGCAAGCTCCTTCCCAATATCCACAAGCTCCTCCAGCGGAATGTAGATCACCGCCTTGTGAATCACAGCAGACACAGCATCCTCCGCGATTCCCTCAGCCTCCTTCTGTATCACAACCTCGCTCGCATAACCAAGTGAAGCAAAAAATACTCTTCCCTTCTCAAAAATATCTCGGATCTCGTCCTCCTCCGAAACCACATACACCTTTGCCTTTCTGCTAGGCGGAACATTCAAGCCTGTGCGCACATTGCGGATTCCTCTCACTGCCTCTTTGATTGTCTCCACAGCCCTCTCTTCTGCCTCAAAATGCCACTGTTCCTTATAAACTGGCCATGAGGACACCATAATAGATTCCTCCTCATCCTGAAGATTACAGAAGATCTCTTCTGTGACAAATGGCATAAACGGATGCAAAAGCTTTAACGACTGAATAAGCACGATCTTTAACGTCCAGAGTGCAGCCGCTTTCGTCTGATCCCCCTCATTATACAAACGAGGTTTTACCATCTCAATGTACCAATCGCAAAATTCCTCCCAAACAAAATCATACACCTTCTGCATGGCAATTCCAAGCTCATACCGATCCATATTTTCTGTCACATCCTTGGCAAGGGTATTGGCTTTCGAAAGAATCCACTTGTCCGCATCGGTCAAATCTGCCTCCGCTACCTCCCTAGTATCTGCTTTTTCCAGATTCATCATAATAAACCGAGAAGCATTCCATACTTTGTTGGCAAAATTCCTGCTTGCCTCCACCTTCTCCCAGTAAAAGCGCATATCATTTCCCGGCGCATTTCCGGTGATAAGCATCATGCGAAGTGCGTCAGCACCATATTTCTCAATAACCTCCAGCGGATCAATTCCATTGCCAAGAGATTTGGTCATCTTGCGTCCCTGAGAATCTCTCACAAGCCCATGAAACAATACTGTGTGAAATGGCGCCTTTCCCATCTGCTCATAGCCAGAAAATATCATACGAATTACCCAGAAGAAAATAATATCATATCCTGTCACCAATACATCTGTCGGATAGAAATAATCTAGTTCCTCCGTCTTCTTCGGCCATCCAAGCGTCGAGAACGGCCAGAGTGCAGAGGAAAACCATGTATCTAAAGTATCTGGGTCCTGTGTTATATGCGTACATCCGCACTTCGGGCAGCGCTCTGGCTTTTTCTTAGCCACTGTCATCCCACCACAATCATCGCAATAATACGCAGGAATTCTATGCCCCCACCAAAGCTGTCTGGAAATACACCAGTCACGAATATTGTCCGTCCAATTAAAATACGTCTTCTCCATACGCTCCGGCAGCAGCCGAACTTCTCCATTCTTAACTGCCTCCACCGCCGGCTTTATCATCTCATCCATTTTGACAAACCATTGCTGTTTCACCATAGGCTCCACGGTAGTACCACAGCGATCGTGCGTGCCGACATTGTGGCTGTGCGGTACCACCTTAACTAAAAGTCCAGCCTCCTCAAGCTCCTTCACAATGGCTTTTCTTGCCTGATAACGATCCATCCCTTTATATTTGCCGCCGTTCTGATTGATTGTGGCATCATCGTCCATCACGTGGATCTCCTCCAAATGATGACGCCTTCCCACTTCAAAATCATTTGGATCGTGCGCTGGCGTAATTTTTACACAACCTGTTCCAAATTCTTTATCTACATAGGAATCAGCAACTACTGGAATCTCTCTGCCAACAATCGGCAAAATTAATGTCTTTCCTATAAGATGCTGATATCTTTCATCATCAGGATGAACTGCCACCGCAGTATCTCCAAGCATTGTTTCTGGTCGAGTGGTAGCGATCTCCACATACTCTCCCTCGCTTCCCTTCACCGGATACTTAATATGCCAGAAGAACCCATCTTGCTCTTCATGTTCCACCTCCGCGTCAGATATGGAGGTCTGGCATACTGGGCACCAGTTGACAATGCGGGACCCTTTATAGATCCATCCTTTTTCATACAATTTGATAAAAACATCCTCCACAGCCTCAGAACAACCTTCGTCCATGGTAAAGCGCTCTCTGTCCCAATCAGCAGAAGAGCCCATTTTCTTAAGCTGATTGATAATGCGCCCGCCATACTCCTCGCGCCACTCCCAAGCCTTAGAAAGAAAACCCTCTCTGCCCAGATCTTCCTTGTCAATTCCTTGCTCTTTTAATGCTGCTATCATCCTAACCTCAGTCGCAATGCTTGCGTGATCTGTCCCCGGCTGCCAGAGAGCATTATATCCCTGCATCCTCTTATAGCGAATCAGAATATCCTGCATCGTATTATCCAGCGCATGTCCCATATGAAGCTGCCCCGTAATATTCGGCGGCGGCATAACAATGGTAAACGGCTTCTTACTTCTGTCCACCTCTGCATGAAAATATTTCTTCTCTACCCATTTGTCATACAATCTTGGCTCAATCTCCGCTGGGTTATAAGTTTTTTCTAGCTCCTTCATAATCTCTCTCCTTTATCATTTTTCTCTGTATGGACTTGCTGACAGATTTCCTTTGGATTATGCATAATAAAAAAACCCTTTGTCTGTTTCCAGACAAAGGGCGTTATTGCGCGGTACCACCTTCTTCACTGTGAATAATCAAAAACACTTTTCACAGCCTCATTACCCAATAACGGCGGGCACCGTGACAGCCTACTTTATACTCCAAACCGATATGTTCAACTGTCCTGTTCCAAAGCTACCTTCCCTCTGCCCATGCCTAAAGGATCTTTCAGCCGATGAATCCTTCTCTCTGATGACGGTACAAAAGTACTCCTCTTCTTCCCAACATTTCAAAATATATAATTACTCATATACGATATATAATATAAGGAAAAAATAGCTTTGTCAAGTACTAATATCTTGCGTTCCACGACAAATGCAGGAATATGTTCGTCGTACAGATGAATTCACGACAAACGCATGAATGTGTTTCACAATTAAAAATATAATAAAAAGTAAAAAACAGCATGTCTGGAATACCACTAAAAGCAGCATAGCCAGCGCAGCTATTTTCCTCAAGGAACCTATTGAAAAACGTCGGCGCATAATGAGCTTGCGAATTATGTGGTACACTTCAGCCTTACAGTTTCTTCAAACTCACCACACTCATAATTTCCTCTGCAAATCCCTCATTCATCTTTGCAAATTCCTTAATACTCTTATTTGTATTCTCCGCAACCTGTCTATTATATTCCATATTTTTTCTAAGCTTCTGCCTTCTGACATTCAGGTCATGTCGCACCTCGACCATCTCTCTGTCATCTAACAATGCCTCACTTCTATGCACCCATATACGTGGATCGAGCAACTGAAAATCAGAAAGTATAGATATCAGATGTGTCTCTGCATCGTGAAGCTCTCTTGAACTGTTGCGGTACATCTCTCTTTCCCGCTTCATCTCAAGATAAAGCCCCCAGATATGATTCAGCTCATAAGCACTCTGCACGCCATACTTCATATGCTGGTAGTCAATGCTGTTGCGGATATTGACATACCGCACCTTCACTTTATTGAGCAGACTGATGGCGCGATTCAATTTTCTCTCCTGAAAACGCATCTCCCGCCGCTCTTCCTGCTGCTTGGCAAAGATCCCTACCAGCGCGATCCCAATGCTGGCAAGCATCCCATAGATCCACATATCATATTGCCCTTCCAACATCACAATATTGACCACCGTAAATACAACCACTGCTCCAAGTGCTCCAACCACCCAGCCCATCAAGCGCTTATAGAGCTCCAGCTTGTCCTGTGCCTCATCTATCTCATAGCGTATCTCGCTCTTCTCTCCCTCCAGCGCATGCATGTCATTTTCCACAACTACTGCATACTTTTCATCATCATCCAGCCGCTTCATCATTTCGCGGATGTCCTCTCCATAGCTTTCCATCTTAAGATACTGCTCCTCTGGTATCTTATTAGGAGATTTCTGAAAATTCGCCCGCTCTGCACTTAGCTCACGGATTCTTTCTGCCGCGGTGGCTAACTCTGCCTTTGCCTCGTCTGGTATGGCAGCGATAATCTGCACATCCTTTAAGGAATTGGTGACACCTTCATACTCATCCTTTGCATCCTCCACCGCTTTATTGGCTATGCAAATCTGGCTCAATGCATTTTCTACAAAGCCTCTTGCCTCCTCCGCTGTGGCAACGCGATACGGCACTGGCACAACCAGTGCAGGGCGTTCCATATCATCGAGATACTCCCCGATTGTCTGTTTGTTCTTAAGCTTCTCTTGTTTTCTTTTCTTTAACCAGCCAAATAAACCCATCTATTTCTCCTACTTACTTTCAGGACATCTGCCTGCGATATTCCTGTTTCCAATTCTCAATCACTGCCTCTCTTCTCCCTTCGCCCACTTCGGCCGAGGTTCTGATCTGCATCCATTCTTCCTCCATTTGTTCCCTCTGTTCCTCCGTAAAGCTGGCAGAAAGCTCTTTATATTGTACGGCATCTCCTGAGAGATAATAT
>CAMWWW010000197.1 GCA_947178015.1 uncultured Clostridia bacterium | reverse complement strand
ACTAAGCGGGAGCGGGGTGACGGAGGAAATAGCAGGGCTGGCTATGCGGATCTTTTTCGAGAATGATTACATAAATCGCCTTTACAAAAACTTATACTTTATCAAAAAGTTGTAAACTGGTGTTAATCTATAGCAAAAAATAGAGGAAATATTCCCTCTGTTGGCTTTTGCTGAAACTGCATCACTTTTTTTGTTTTTGGATGTATAAATTCCAGATAGTGAGAAAAAAGTGCAAGCTCCTTTCCCTTGGTATCGGGATTGTATTTTCTGTCTCCATAGAGCGGACAGCCTGCATAGGAGAACTGTACCCTTATCTGATGATGTCTTCCAGTTTTTAGCTCTATTTCAGCAAGCCATATGTTCTGTCCCTTATAGGATTTCTCTTCTATAATGTGATACGCAAGCTCTGCCTGTTTTACTCCTTTTTCTTTCTTTTGGCTTTCCTCCACCACGTGGGATGTATTTGTCCTGCCATTTCTTAAAATGTAATTTATCAGTTTCCCCTCGACAGATGTGGGCTTTCCTTCTAATACGGCATAGTAGCGCTTTTTCATTTTATCGGATGTTACTTGTGCGCACAGTGCGGCTGCGCTCTCCGCTTCTTTCGCATAGACCATAATCCCGCCCACGGGTTGATCCAGACGATGGACAATACCAAGATATGGCTCTCCTTTGATTCCTTCTCTTTCTTTCAGGGATAGCTTAAGCATATCTGTCAGATCCATCTGAAAGCCGCCTCCTCCTTGTGAAGCGATACCCGCTGGTTTTACACACACAAGAAGACTGGTATCTTCGTACAATATAATTGGTTCTTTGTGTTGCATCTATGTTTCCTTTTCCCTTCAAAGCAGATATTCCATCTGGCAGTCATAAGGCTCTCGTTCGCAATGCTCTTTGTTGTATTCTTCTGCCTCCACGCAGCCCCTTGAGCGGTAAAACGCCTGCGTCTCCACCGCTGAGTGTGCTGATATATATAGTTTCTTGGCCCCGTGCTCCCTTGCCCAATCACATGCCAGTGAAAACAGATGACCGCCGATGCCTGATCCTCTTTTGTCCTCCGATACATGGATGCTTGATAGATCCAGATATTGTCCTTTGCTGCCAAGCGGCTTTGCCTCCACGGAGACAAAGCCTTTTAATATTTCATTTTCGTAGGCCCCATACACAATACCGCCTGTTCTCACCGTATTTTTCAAGCAAGAAAGCAACTCTTGATATTCTTCCTCACTCCACTCGTCTACAAAGGGATCGCTGCGCACCACCCATTCTCCGTCTATTTTCCGCCAGCAATCTGTCACTACCTGCCTGCGCCTAAAATCAGAAAATAATTCGCGGTTTAATTCCTCTTGTGCAATCTCTTTATAACCTATCATATCTATCCTCTATCTTTCCAATTCTTTATACCTTAAAACGGTATCCAACTCCCCATATTGTCTCTATATATTGGGGCTTTGCCGTATCAAATTCAATCTTTTCTCTTATCTTTTTGATATGCACTGTCACAGTAGCGATATCTCCTATGGATTCCATATCCCAGATCTTATTGAATAGCTCTTCCTTTGTAAAAACATGGTTAGGATTCTGAGCCAAAAAAGTGAGCAGATCAAATTCCTTTGTGGTGAAATTCTTTTCCTCTCCGTTGACATACACCCGCCTTGCTGTTTTATCTATCTTAATGCCGCGGATCTCTATAATCTCGTTCTCCTGCACATTGCTCCCTATCAGGCGCTCATAGCGCGCCAGATGTGCCTTCACCCTTGCAACCAGCTCGCTTGGGCTAAAGGGCTTTGTCATATAATCATCTGCTCCAAGTCCAAGCCCACGTATTTTATCAATATCATCTTTCTTTGCGGAAACTAAAAGGATTGGAGTATTTTTCATCTCTCGCACTCTGCGGCAGATCTCGAAGCCGTCCACATTCGGCAGCATTAAATCAAGGATAAAGAGATCGAATTCCTCCTTGATGGCACGGTCCAGACCTACATCTCCCGTCGTCTCAATCTCCACCTCAAAGCCGCTTAGCTCCAGATAATCCTTCTCCAGCTCAGCAATGCTAAGCTCATCCTCCACAATCAAAATTTTACTCATAATGATATTCCTCCTGATATTTTCTAAATACCATGCACATCACTGTACCTGTATTTTCTCTGCTGGTAGCCCAGATACGCCCGCCATGGTCTTCTATAATTTTTTTTACGATAGAAAGCCCAATGCCGCTTCCTCCCTGACTGGAATTCCGAGATGCGTCTGTGCGGTAAAAGCGATCGAATATATATGGCAGATCCTTCACCGCGATTCCCTTTCCATTGTCCTCAATGTCCACTTCCACAAAATCGCCTGCGTCCTTAATGCGGATATTGATCACGCCGCGCCGTTTATCCATATATTTCACGGAATTTGTGATGATATTATTGACCACCCGCTTAAGCTGCTCCACATCCGCTATAATCACGACATCCTCCTCCAGATAATTAAAATACGTCAGCTCTATATTTTTTTCCTCCAGATCCAGTGACAACTCCTCGGCACAATCCTTAAAATATTGATCCACATGAATCTTATTAAATGTATAAGGAATACGATTGGTGTCCATCTTGGAATAAAAGGTAAGCTCATCAATAAGCCTGCTCATATCATTCGCTTTATTATATATGGTACGGACATATTTGTCTTGACGCTCCGGCGTGCCCGCTACACCGTCAAGAATTCCCTCCGCATAGCCCTTTATGGCAGTGATCGGAGTTTTTAGGTCATGGGAAATATTGCTGATAAGTTCTTTGCTCTCTTTATCATATTGCACCTTTTCCTCCATGGTGTCCTTCAGGCGCCTTCGCATCTCTTCAAAATCCCCGCACAGCTCTCCTATCTCATCTCTGCTCTTTACCTCGACCGTAAAATCCAGATTGCCCTCTTTAATCTTATGAATCGCCTCCTGAAGCTGCTTTAGAGGCTTAACCATGCTTTGGTAAAGCCATGCGATCAAAAGAGACGCCGTACAGCCCAGTATCAACACCATAGCCAGTACAATATCTCGCAGAAGAAAACGAAGCTCCGGCAAAAGTTCGCCTAATAGCGTGACGATAAACACGCTCCCCTCTTCGCCGGCTCTGGTAAGATAATCCACCTGTTTTAAAATATATCTGTTTTCTCCATCAACCACAATTCTGTCGCCAACCGCTTCCTCTGTGCTGTAATCCGGCAGCACCAGCTTCTCAATATGAATGGCCTCCTTTGCGCCGTTATAGATAATGGTATTATCCTCTCTCACAATCAAAAAGGAATATTTATTTCTTAGCTGACTGTTTAGGTTTTCCATGTAAGCCAGATCCTGAAAAACCTCAGGAGATTCCACAGCATCCCTCTCTATCTCCCCATACAGCTTCTGCGTCACTCGGCTCAAAAAAAGTGTGGAGTCCGATAATGTATCATAACTTGGCTCAACCCCATAATATTCCTTTATCAGCCTAAGCTGATAATTGCTAAGCAATACCGCTGTTATCACGCACATAATCAAAGGTCCTAAAATAACTGTGAGAAATGCAACCGCCAATTTTGTCCTGATCTTCATAATGATACCTCTACATGCCACAAGGCAATATCCATTTCATTTAAAAGTTATGCTATTTCAACTGAAAAAAGAGTGAGGCTGGCAATGCGAGCCTCTCTCAAAACTGACCTCTCTATTTGATTATAGCATGGCTGTTTGGCATTTGCACTTAAACAAATAAAAAGAATTATAAACTTTCTATAAAAAGAGCCAACACCCCTTTTTGGGATATTGGCCCTTCTATGCACAGGGAAGAACGCTTCCCTTCTTGATCTACTGTTTGATTAATCCAGTGTATAAGGCATCAAAGCGATATGACGTGCTCTCTTCACTGCTACAGTAAGAGCCCTCTGATGCTTTGCACAATTTCCGGTAATTCTTCTAGGAAGGATCTTTCCTCTCTCCGATACATATCTCTTTAATTTATTTACATCCTTGTAATCAATCACGTTGTTGGAATCACCGCAGAATACACAAACCTTTTTTCTTCTGCGCATTGCCGGCTTTCTTCTTACTCCGCCATCTGCTTTGTCGCCTTTTTCTGCTTTATTGAATGCCATTGCTCATAACCTCCTTCAAGTACTCTTAGTTAAATGGCAGGCCTTCGTCATCTACGCCGTCAGGTATATTCATAAAGCCATCACCCACTGCATTGTCCGGCTGCGGTCTAGGCGCAGGCTGAAAACCTCCGTCGTTCCCTGCTGCCGCACCCTTGCTATCAGCAAATTCCTGCTCGTCCACAATCACATCTGTTGTATAGACCTTCTGGCCGTCACGATTGGTATAACTTCCCGTCTGAATCCTGCCGGATATCAGCACACGCATACCCTGCCTAAAATATTTCTCAATGAATTCTGCATTGGTCCGAAATGCCACACAGCTTATAAAATCCGCTGTCTGCGTCCCGTCACCATTTGCGTCCCTTCTGCCTCTTCGGTCAACTGCCAGTGTAAATCTGGCAACTGCCATCGTACTGTCTCCCTGCGAATACCTAACTTCGGGATCTCTTGTCAGCCGCCCCATTAAGATTACTTTGTTCATACAATTTCCTCCTTCTGGGTTTATTTGATAAAGTTATTAATCTTCCTGCTTTACAACTAAATACCTGATGACATTCTCCATAAGACGAACATGTGCTTCCACTTCGTTTGGACAATTGCTGTCAGATTCGAATTTCACGATGTAATAAAAGCCTTCCTTCATCTTCTGGATCTCGTAAGCAAGTCTTCTCTTGCCCCACTCATCCACCTC
>CAMWWW010000196.1 GCA_947178015.1 uncultured Clostridia bacterium | reverse complement strand
GCTTTATAAGCGAAGGACTTCTTTATTTATATTAAAATATATATCGAATCTTAATCTAACTAACATATTGCCGAATAAAATCATAAAATACCTCACGGAAGTGTACCACATAATTCGCAAGCTCATTATGTGCCGAGTTTCTTGGGAAAAATAGCAGGACTGGTTATGCTGTTTTATTGATATTTCTAGACACGCTGTTATTTTACACATTCCTACATTATCCATCATCGTTTTATTACATTGATTTTTCGTCCTTATTCATAGATTTATGTATTTTATAGTATTAGGTATCATAATTATTCTTGAGTTTTTAATTATATTATTAATTTTGAATCTGGAGAAAAGAAAAATCAATGTGCCTAGCACAATCGAAAAAGCAGCGCAGAGAGATGCCTATAGTTCTCAAGGAACCTATTGAAAAACGTTGGCGCATCATAATGAGCTTACGAATTATGCGATATGCTTCAACGAGGTTTTTCACGAGTTTAGCGTCCGCTACGTTTTTCACTAAGCGGGAGCGAGCGGGGTGACGGGGACTATAGGCATCTCTCTGCGCGGACCTTTCTCGAAAAGGATTATACTAGTCTCTTTTACAAAAAGTTATATTATTTTAATAGTATGGTATCACTTCAACTCCTGCCGCTTCCCCATATTTTAATGTGCAAATTGGCTCTGGTACAGGTTTGCGTAGAAGCCTCCTTGTTCCAGCAGTTCTTCATGTTTGCCTTGTTCAATGATATTTCCGTCTTTCATTACCAGTATAATGTCTGCTTCTTTGATGGTTGAGAGGCGATGTGCCACAATAAAGCTGGTTCTGCCCTGCATCATGCGGGCAAATGCTTTCTGAATTCGAATTTCTGTGCGGGTATCAATAGAGCTTGTCGCTTCATCCAAAATCAGCATGGGAGGCAAACACAGCATAACTCTTGTGATGCATAGAAGCTGCTTTTGTCCTTGTGACAGACTTCCACCATCTTCCTTGATCACGGTATCATAGCCATTCGGCAGCCTCTTGATAAAGCTGTGTGCGTGAGATGCCTTTGCGGCTTCCATGATCTCTGCCTCGGTGGCATCTGGCTTTCCAATAATAATATTATCTCTTATCGTGCCCTCTCTAAGCCATGTATCCTGAAGTACCATGCCATAACTTTTTCGAAGGCTCTTTCTTGTCATATTGCGGATATCGGTTCCGCTAACTTTAATCTGTCCGCCTCCTACATCATAGAAGCGCATCAGCAGGTTAATCAAAGTTGTTTTGCCGCAGCCCGTAGGTCCGACAATCGCCACTCTCTGCCCCGGTTTTACGGATAGATTAAAGTTCTCGATAAGCTTCTGCTCTGGCACATAGGAGAAATGCACATGAGACAGTTCCACACTGCCGTCTGGCTGCTCCAGCACCTTCGCGTCCTTTGCGTCGGGAATCTGAGACTCTTCTTCGATCAGCTCGAATAATCTTCCCGCACAGGCAATCGCATTTTGGAGCTCAGTGATTACGCCGGAGATCTCATTAAATGGCTTTGTGTACTGATTCGCGTAACTGAGCAGACAGGACAGTTTTCCGACGGTAATGCCACCTGCCGCTCCAGTCAGCCCCATAATAGCAGCAAATGCTCCTGCTACTCCCACGCAAGCATATACGATCGAATTGACAAAACGAGTACAGGGATTGGTAAGAGAGGAGAAAAAGGTTGCCTTTAATGAACATTTTTCCAGACGTCCATTGATCTCATCAAAACGCTCTAACATCCTTTCCTGCTGTCCAAATGCCTGAACAACCTTTTGATTTCCAATCATCTCATCAATAAATGCCGTCTGCTCGCCTCTTGTCTGTGATTGCAGCCGGAACATGCTGTAGGTTCGCTTTGCGATAAAATTTGCCATAAACAAAGAAAGCGGTGTAACCAGAACAACGACAATCGTGATCTGGACATTGATGGATAACATAAAGCCCAGCGTTCCAAATATTGTGATCACGCCGGTAAAAAGCTGGGTAAAACCCATAAGCAGTCCGTCCGCAAATTGATCTGCGTCCGCGATCACGCGGCTCACAATATCACCATATGCGTGGCCATCAATGTATTTTAGCGGCAAAATCTGTATTTTCTTAAATGCCTCATAACGAATATCACGCACCACATGATAGGTAATCCGGTTATTGCAGATATTCATCAACCATTGCGCTGCTGCCGTAAGAAGAATAACAACAGCCATTTTCTTAAGAATATCAAAAATTCCGTCAAAATCTACCAATCCTTTTTCGATAATCAGATCCAGCGCATCGCCTGTGAGGATGGGAAGATACAGAGTAAGAGCCACTGTGACAGCGGCAAAGATCAGTGAAAATACCAGATAAATGCCATATTTTCCAATATAATGGAGCACTTTTAAAAGTGTTTTTTTGCTCTCCTTCATTAACCCTCACTCTCCTTTCTAAATTGAGAATCATAGATCTCTTTATATACCTCACAGGAGGCAAGCAGATCCGCATGCTTTCCAATTCCTGCGATTTTACCATCGTCCATAACAATAATCTGATCGGCATATTGAATGGAGGAGGCCCTCTGAGATACAATAAATACCGTCAGTTTATCCTTCATGCCGCGGATCGCTTGTCGAAGCTTTGCATCTGTGGCAAAATCAAGGG
The DNA here is from genome assembly GCA_947178015.1 of uncultured Clostridia bacterium. Lineage (GTDB taxonomy): Bacteria > Bacillota > Clostridia > Lachnospirales > Lachnospiraceae > RGIG8607. Next base: position 2,156 of record CAMWWW010000196.1, on the reverse strand, counting down.
CCGAGGCGCTGTCGTCCAATATCAATATCTCCGGATCTCTCACTACCGCCCGCGCGATCGTCAGTCTCTGCTTCTGGCCGCCGGATAGATTTTTTCCTCCTTGCTCTATCTTAAAATCTAAGCCGCCCTCTTTCGTATCCACAAATTCTTTTGCCTGAGATATGGAAAGCGCGCGCCACAGCTCTTCCTCTGTGGCATCCTCCTTGCCCCAAAGAAGATTATCTCGAATACTGCCCTTAAAAAGCACTGCTTTCTGCAATACCATGCCGACCTTCTGTCTCAACTCTTCGACAGAATATTCCTTGACGTCCCTTCCATCGATCAAGACTTTTCCAGCCGTCGCGTCATAAAAGCGTGGAATCATATTGACAACCGTTGATTTACCAGAACCTGTTCCTCCAATAATACCAATTGTCTGTCCTCTCTGAACAGTGAAAGAAATATTTGACACCGCTTCCTCTGACGCCCCATGATAAGCAAGACCAACCTTGTCAAACACAACGATAGGATCGTTCTGGCTGGCGCTAGAAGCCTTTCCGCTTCTGGTCTCTGTCTTCATATCTGGTTCAATAACAAACACACTCTCAATTCGGTTGGCACAAGCAGCCGCCTTTGTCATAAGAATAATCAGGTTTGCAAGCTTTACCAGCTCCACTAAGATCTGAGACATATAATTTACCAGAGCTACAACCTGCCCTTGGCTGATATAGCCGTGATCCACGCGAAGTGCGCCTGTCCAGATCAGAATAATCAGAGCGCCATTTACAATAATATACGTCACCGGATTCATTGCCGCAGAAATCTTTCCCACAAATTTCTGAACTGTTGTCAGAGATTCATTCCGTTCCTTAAATTCCCTTATCTCCTGCTCTTCCTGATTAAATGCGCGAATTACGCGCACACCGGTCAGATTCTCTCTTGTCTTTCCAAGCACTTTGTCCAGTGCCTGCTGTACTTTTTTATACAGTGGAATCGTGATCAGCATAATACCAAAGACAACAATAGATAAAAGCGGAATCGCCACGGCAAACACCCAAGCTGCTTTCACATCAACCGTAAACGCCATAATCATTGCGCCAAAAACCACAATCGGCGAGCGCAGAAATAAGCGCAGCGTCATATTGACTCCCGACTGCACTTGATTAATATCGCTGGTCATTCTAGTGATCATAGTGGAAGTACCGATTGTGTCGACCTGACTGAAGGACAGACTCTGTAAATGAGAAAACAACGCATGTCTCAGTTTTGTAGCAAATCCCGTCGCCGCCTTTGCGGAAAAATACTGTGCCGTCACAGAACACAAAAGCCCAACCAGAGCAAGCGCAACCAGTATCAAGCCTCTCTGGATAATATACCCGCGGTTCATGCTGGCTATGCCCACATCAATAATCGCCGCTACTACAAGCGGCACAAACAGCTCAAAAGAAGCCTCCAACATTTTAAACAATGGAGCCAGAATACTTTCCTTTTTATAATCCTTAAGATACCTTAATACTAGCTTCATGCATCTATTCCTCCACAGCCCATAAAATATCCATTAAGCCATGCCAATGCTGACCATTCCTTCTCCATAACCCTTTCTCTCCTTTTTATACCTTTATTCTTTAATAGAATCCTGCCCCTGCGCAATGAGATCTGCCGTATCTGTTCGGTAAATCTTGGTTTCTTGGTATCTAGGATTAGTGTATATAACTTCCAACGAAATGTCAAGATTTGTGTGTTAGCTTGTTCTTGCTGTACAGTTTTCAAGTAAGCGATTTGTTCCTGTTATCTCGGCATCTATCAAGTCCATCATTCTATTAACATTTGCTATATGAACGACAGAAACCTCTTTCTCTTTGAACGAACCGATTTGTTGTTTAATTCCTTCATGGTATTTTTGAAGAACCTTAAGACGTTCCTGCAAAAGCGCACATTGTTCGTTTGGTGTAAAGGTATCCAGAAAGAAAGCAGCAATAGAAAAGATGTTTGTGTCATAGCTGAATTGCAGAATTGATTCTTTTAGCGTATCGAAAAACGCATCTTTTCCTTTATCCGATAGGCTGTAAATGGTACGGTCTGGCATGTTTCCAATTTTTTCAGTAGTGCCTATGATATACCCCTTTTTTTCGAGGACTTTTAGTGTGGAATATACGGTTGAGTCGGCTATATAAAAC
>CAMWWW010000195.1 GCA_947178015.1 uncultured Clostridia bacterium | reverse complement strand
GGGTGACGGAGGACTATAGGCGATTCTCTGCGCGGACCCTTTCCGAAAATGATTACATAATCAAAATAAGGTATAAGTTGACAAGGAGACATAAAAATATGATTCAGATAAAGGAATGGGCAGAATTATCTGGTATACCCGATATAGATAAGGAGAAAGAAGCCGCTATCAGGAAAAAGCTGATAGTCAGCTTGGCGGAAGGAGACTATAGCGTAGGGCTGTCCATAGGTTTTCAGTACTTATGCGATATTCTCTGCGACGATTCTGTAGATGGATTTGAGACGCCGGCTCGACTTATAAAGGATTATTTAAGGGAGATTTTAGTGGGCGGAGTAAAAATTGCTTTTTTTGAATCAGCAATGGTTTTTCCGTGTACGGGAAGCAGTATTTTGTGTATGGATTATAATTCTTTGAATTCTGATACGCCGTTTATTATAGCTATAACAGATATGACGGGGCTGCAATCAAAAGAATATAGCTTGTTAAGGATATGCGCCAGCTCAAGAGAAGCAAAATTATGTGCAGAAGCAGTACTTGCAGGAAAGGTAGAACAAGGAATTTATTTTCTTCGCAAAATTATTTTTTCGGGAAATCAGCTAAGACATATCTGTGAACGAAGTATATATTTGGATTTCCTCGCTGTTTTGGATGCGCTGACCAGCAAGCTGTTGTTGGATAGTATAATTACAGAACAGACAGAGCCAGATATCAAGAACTATCAATCCTATATAACAAATCATAAAAATTTCCATGAACTATGCAGAGATCTGCTGCTTCAAAGAGGAAAAGTAGTCAAAATCAATGGACAAAAAAATATTAGGATGTATGCTTTGCTAGATTATGTTCAATATATACAGGATAATTTATTTCTGTAATCTTTTTTTAAGAGAGATTCAGTAGAATCATTTTCCTCCTTTTATTTCAGATAAAGTACATTTTTTCCAACCAAAGATATTGCATTTCCCCGTTTTTTAGGTTATTCTATATCTTAAGGCATTTTATCTAATTGATTGGAAAGGAAGATACCGCTGTGGCACAATTAACACCAATGATGCAGCAATATATAGAAACAAAGGAAAAATACAAGGATTGTATTCTTTTTTATCGTCTGGGCGATTTTTATGAAATGTTTTATGAGGATGCTCTCACCGCCTCAAAGGAGCTTGAGATCACGCTTACAGGAAAGAGCTGTGGGCAGGAAGAGAAAGCGCCAATGTGCGGCGTCCCTTATCATGCGGTGGAAAGCTATCTGAATAAGCTGGTGAGAAAGGGCTACCGCGTCGCTATCTGCGAGCAGGTGGAGGACCCCAAGCAGACCAAGGGAATTGTAAAGAGAGAAGTGATTCGTATTGTCACGCCCGGCACAAATTTAAATGCCTCCGCGCTGGAGGAAAGCCGAAATAATTATCTGATGTCGATTGTCTATCTTGACGATGTATATGGAATTTCTATCGCCGATATTTCCACAGGAGACTATTATGTCACGCAGGTATCCTCCCTGCGTGCTTTGCTTGATGAGATTACAAAATATTCCCCGGCTGAGATTATTTGCAATCATGCATTTTATGTGAGCGGTGTGGATATTGAGGATCTTAGAGAGCGTTTATCTATTGTTGTGACAGCGCTGGACTCGTGGTACTTTGATGATCTGTCCTGCCAGAAGGTGCTTAAGGAACATTTTAAGGTTTTGAGTTTGGAAGGTCTGGGAATTACTGACTATGAGTGTGGCGTAATTGCAGCAGGTTCTCTTTTGCAGTATTTGTATGAGACACAGAAAAGCACATTGGAGCATTTGACAAAATTAATTCCCTATTCCACGGGAAGGTTTATGGTGCTGGACACTTCGACCCGAAGGAATCTGGAGCTTGTGGAGACTCTCCGGGAAAAGCAGAAAAGAGGCTCTCTTCTTTGGGTGCTAGATAGAACCAAGACGGCGATGGGAGCGAGAACCTTAAGAAGCTATATAGAACAGCCGCTGATTTCCAAGGAGGAGATAGGCAGGCGGCAGGATGCTGTGGAAGAACTTTTAAAGGATATGATCACGAGGGAGGAGCTTCGGGAGTATTTGCAGCCAATCTATGATCTGGAACGCCTGATTGGGCGGATTAGTTATAAAACGGCAAATCCAAGGGATCTGACGGCATTTCAGTCTTCCATTTCCATGCTTCCCCATATTAAGCTGCTGTTACAGAATCGGAATTCTTCTCTGCTGCGGGAGATTGATGCAGATATGGACGCGCTAACGGATCTTTCGGATCTGGTCAAGCGATCGATTATTGATGATCCGCCTATTTCTACCAGAGATGGAGGCATGATACGGGAAGGCTTTCACGAAGAAATTGATAAGCTGCGTCAAGCAAAGACAGAGGGAAAGAACTGGCTTGCAAAGTTGGAGGCAGAAGAGCGGGAACGTACCGGCATCAAAGGCTTAAAGATCAAATATAACCGTATTTTCGGGTATTATCTTGAGGTCACAAATTCTTATAAAAATATGGTGCCGGAGGATTATATCAGAAAGCAAACCATGTCAAACGCAGAGCGCTTCAGCACGCCAAGGCTGAAGGAGCTTGAGGAGATGATACTCGGTGCAGAGGATCGCTTGATTTCCTTAGAATATGAGGTGTTTTGTGAGATAAGGGAGAAAATAGCAGCCGAGGTGGTGCGCATCCAGCTCACGGCAAAAGCTGTGGCAAGGTTGGATGTCTTTGCCTCCCTCGCTTGTGCGGCGGAGCAAAACCAATATGTAAGGCCGAAATTGAATGAAAAGGGATTGATTGATATTAAGGGCGGAAGGCATCCGGTGGTGGAGCGGATGATTCCAAATGATATGTTTGTGGCAAATGATGTTTATCTGGACAATCATCATAATCGAATCTCCATTATTACAGGTCCAAATATGGCTGGAAAATCCACCTATATGAGACAGGCGGCGCTGATTGTTCTGATGGCGCAGATCGGCAGCTTTGTGCCGGCAGATTCGGCAAATATCGGAATCTGCGACAGGATTTTCACCCGTGTGGGAGCGTCGGACGATCTGGCGTCCGGCCAGAGCACCTTTATGGTGGAGATGACCGAGGTTGCCAACATTCTTCGCAATGCTACAGTAAATAGTCTTTTAGTGCTTGACGAGATAGGAAGAGGCACAAGTACCTTTGACGGTTTAAGCATTGCATGGGCGGTTGTGGAGCATATCAGCAATCCTAAGCTTTTGGGTGCAAAGACCTTGTTTGCGACGCATTATCATGAGCTTACCGAGCTGGAAGGCACCCTAAACGGGGTTAATAATTATTGCATCGCTGTCAAGGAGCAGGGAGATAATATAGTATTTCTCAGAAAGATTGTAAAAGGCGGTGCGGATAAAAGCTATGGCATACAGGTTGCAAAGCTGGCCGGCGTGCCGGAGAGTGTGATAGAACGTGCAAAGGAGCTTGTGGAGGAATTGAGCGATGCGGATATCACGGCAAGAGCGAGAGAGATTGCTGCATCCGGCGTTCCCGCCAAGCAGACAAGGACGTCTAAAAAAACGACAAAATTGGATGAGGTGGATATTGCACAGATGTCTTTATTTGATACCGTGAAAGATGATGATGTGATAAAGGAGCTTAAAGAGCTTGACATCAGCAATGTGACGCCGCTGGAAGCGTTGAATATACTATATGGGTTTCAAAATAAGCTTAAAAACCGCTGGCAGGGAAAATAGAAAATAGAAAAAGAGGAAAGGGGATGAGTAAGATATGCCGTCGATTCAGGTTCTGGATCAGAATACCATCAATCAGATCGCAGCCGGAGAAGTGATAGAACGTCCGGCTTCCGTTGTGAAAGAACTTTTGGAAAATGCCATCGACGCGAAGGCGACCGCGGTGACAGTGGAGATTAAGGACGGCGGAATATCCTTGATTCGCATAACGGATAATGGCTGCGGAATTAAGCCAGAGGAGATCCCTCTGGCGTTCTTGCGTCATTCCACAAGCAAGATTCGTTCTGTCGAGGATTTGCTTACCGTATCTTCCTTGGGGTTTCGGGGAGAGGCGCTGTCAAGCATTGCCGCGGTATCTCAAGTGGAGCTGATCACAAAGCTTCCAGAGGCATTGCATGGCTCGCGTTATGTGATAGAAGGTGGAGACGAAAAACTTTGTGAGGAAATTGGATGCCCGGAGGGCACGACATTTCTAGTTCGAAATCTCTTTTATAATACGCCAGCAAGAAGAAAATTTTTAAAAACTGCTCAGACAGAAGCAGGATATATCGCTGAGATGGTAGAGCGGATTGCCCTTTCCCATCCTGAGATCTCGATCCGTTTTATACAAAATAATCAAAATAAGCTGCATACCAGCGGAAATAGTAATCAGAAGGATGTGGTGTATCAGGTATATGGAAGGGAGATCACGGCAAACCTTCTTCCTATAAAGAAAGAGGCGCATTTTGGCAGCGTGGAGGGATATATAGGAAAACCTGTGGTTGCAAGAGGCAATCGTTCTTTTGAGCATTGTTTTGTCAATGGCCGTTATATTAAAAGCCAGATTATCCAGAGGGCGATTGAGGAGGCATACCAGCCTTATATGATGCAACATAAATATCCCTTTGTGGTCTTAAATCTATCTATCCATGCCAGTCTTCTTGATATTAATGTTCATCCGGCTAAGCTTGAGCTGCGATTTAGCAATGGACAGGAAGTTTTTGAATTTATTCGGACATCTATAACACAGATTTTGGAACACAAAGAATTGATCCCGGAGGTTTCATTACATGACAATCAGAAAAAGCACAACCAGCCTGTTTTGCCGAATATGGAGGCTGTACAAGCTGATAAAAC
>CAMWWW010000194.1 GCA_947178015.1 uncultured Clostridia bacterium | reverse complement strand
CGCGCACACCCTCCACATCCGTCTGATAAACAACAGACAACTCCTTGATTCCCAATATCATAAAACGCCTCCTAATCCTTTAATTTGGGGTCCAGAGCATCCGTCAGCCCATCTCCCACCAGATTAAAAGACAGGGAGGAAAGCATAATAAAAGCGCCCGGAAATACCAAAAGATATGGGGAAGAAAACATATACTTCTGCGCGCTTGACAGAAGCGCTCCCCACTCTGGCGACGGCGGCTGAATCCCCATACCGATAAAGCTTAAGCCCGCAGCAGAGAGAATCATATCCGAGATTGCCATTGTCGTATTTACAATAATAGGACCCATGGCATTGGGAAGCACATAGCGGAAGATAATCCGCGCGTGGGAGCTGCCATACGATCGCGCCGCCTCCACATAATCCTGCTCCGCTACCGTGAGCACCACCGAGCGGATCAGACGGACATTGCCCGGAATACTGGAAATGGTAATCGCTATCACCAGATTCTGCAAACTTGTCCCAAGCGCCGCAACCACCGCAAGAGAGAGCAAAATCGGAGGAACGCACATAAATACGTCAATGATCCGGCAGATGACCATATCCACCATACCGCCAAAATACCCCGCACTCGCTCCCAGCACCGCCCCTATCACCAAAGCAATCAGACTGGTTGCCACCCCGATAAAAAGCGAGTAGCGAGAACCATGGATCACCCTTGCAAACAGATCCCTTCCATACTCGTCCGTCCCAAACAGATGCCGCAAACTCGGCCACTGAAGCCGCTCAGCGCCCACCTGATCAATGCACTTTGAATAAGGCACAATCAAATCTGCAAATATGGTAAAAAATAAAATTATTGAGAGAATGATAAGTCCCGCCATCGCCGCTCTATTTTTCCGAAATCGCCTCCAGATCTCGGATAACTGCGATGTTCTCTTCTGCGCGCGGCTGTTCTTAGCCCCTTTTCTATTCACGGCTCTTCCCTCCATTCTGGTACTTTGCCTTAATTCTTGGATCGATAAACGCATACAGCACATCCACAATCAAAATAATAAGGCTAAACAACGCAGCGAGAAACAAAGTCGAACCCATCACCATAGGAATATCCTTCTGCCGAATCGCCGTGGTGATCAAGGTTCCCATCCCCGGCATGGCAAAAATAGTCTCCGCGATAATCGCCCCGCCAAGCGACGCACCAAAGCTTGTGCCAAGTGTTGTGATCACCGGCATCATGGCATTTTTCAGCGCATGGCGCACAATAATCCTTCTCTCGGAAGCCCCCTTTGCCTTAGCCGTCCTTATGTACTCCTGCCGTATTGTCTCAAGCATCGCTGAGCGGGTCAGCCTGAGAAGCCCCGCGGCCGAGGTCATGGACACCGTGATGGTGGGCAGTATAAAATGCTTGAGCGTCCCCGCGCCGTAAGGCGGCAGCCAGTCAAGCTTCAATGCAAACAACATAAGCAGCATAAGCCCCAGCCAAAAGCCCGGTATGCAAGCAAAGATCAACGCCGTGATCACGCACACATGATCCAGAACCGAGTACTGCCGCACCGCTGAAAGCACGCCAAGGCTAATGCCAATCAAGGCTGACACGGACATGGAAAGCACCGTGAGTGTCAATGTATTCGGAAAACGCGACATAATGCTGTCAATCACCGGCTCTCTGCTCTGATAAGAAAGCCCCAGATCCTGATGCAGCACAATATCTCCAATATAATTGATAAAACGGATAAAAAACGGCTTATCATAGCCAAACTGTGCATTTAAAGAAGCAACATCCTCCGGCTTCGCCGTGATTCCAAGAATAATCGTCCCCGGATCTCCCGGCGTCAAGGAGAGAATCGTAAATACCAGAAATGCAACTCCCAGCAAAACTGGGATCATATACAAAAGTCTTTTTGCAATAAATTTAAGCATATCTTACCAGCCTTTCTTGTGCGCCATCAGACTGCCGCCACACCGCCAAGCCGACTTTGGCAACTCTTGGCAAAAGAAATCCCCTTATAAGAATTGCCGGAGAAGCCTCCGGCAATTATGGATTATTTCCATTTAAAATCATAAACAGAATACATTCCCTCAAACGGAATCTCAGGACACTGCAGATCCGACCGATACGCATACAACTCCATCGGATTTGCCAGCACGGCATATACCGCCTCCTCCTGAGCCTTGGTCAAAATCTGATCAAAAATCGCCAGACGCTTCTCGGTATCCGTCTCTGTCTGCGCTTCTTTAAACAGCCCGTCCATCTCCGCATCCGAGTACCTTGCATTGTTCGCCGTTCCGATATAATCCGTGGTCAACGCCATCTCAAGCATTTGTGTGTCGCCCTCAAGCGTCATATTCAGCGCTGTAATGGTATAATTTCCACTTGTCAGCTCCCCGATATAAGAATTAAACTCTTTCACGGCAATGGTGACGTCCAGACCAACCGCCCTCAGATCATTCTGAATCACCGTCGCAAGATTAGAATACCGCTCAGCGACCAAAATCTCTCCCAGATTATAGGGGGTTGTAATCCCCGCCTCCGCAAGCAGCGCCTTCGCCTTCTCTGGATCATAAGTATACTGGAACTGGCTGTCATTGTAGCCAAAACGCGACTTGGCGCAAATATTGGAATTCACCTCCGCCTCGCCGTCATAGCAGACCTGAACCAAATTTTCCCGATCGATCGCAGAATTCACTGCCTGACGCACCTTGACATTATCAAAAGGAGCCTTCTCTGTATTCATGGAAATATAAGCAAACCCAGAGGTGGATGCCTCCGCGATTGTGATATTTTTATCTGCCTTAAGCTGCGTCATGCTGGCGGACTGAATGGATGCAAAATGTACATCCCCCGTCTGCAGAGCGATCGCCATCGTTGACTCGTCCGGGATCACCTCAAACGTAACTTTCTCGATGGATGCCTTGCCGCGATAATACTCCTCATACGCCTCCAAGGTCAGATTACTTCCCATATTTCTGCTTACAAACTTATAAGGGCCGCTTCCCATCGGTTGATTTACAAAATTATCGGCTGATTTCTCATAATACTCCTTAGAAGCGATGTGCACCGAGCACACGCCCAACATAAACGGTGAATAAGGGCTTTCCAAATGACAAATAACAGTATAATCGTCCAGCGTCTCCACGCTCTTAAGCCCTGTCACATAAGAACCCTGATATTCCGAAGCCATATACATCTCAAGCGAAAACTTCACATCCGCAGAGGTCAGCGGCGTGCCGTCATGAAACGTAACATCCTTCCTTAAATGAAAGGTATAAGACATATTGTCGCTGCTAATCTCATACGATTCTGCAATTCTAGGCTCCGGCTCCCCGCTTCCGTCCTGTTCCATATACATCAGAGGATCGTAGATCTGCCTCAGCACATCACTCTCCACGCCAGTGGAATAATCCGAGGGATGCAAGGTATCAACATCCGCATCCACTGCTATCACCAAAGACTTAGAAGTATCGCCGCCCGCGCCAGTACTATTGTTGTTCGTAGCCGGCGAAGAACACGCTGTTATAGAACCTAACAGACAAATCGATACGAGTACAGCAAAAAATTTTTTCATAATATTCCTCATTTCTGCGCTGTTTTTGCATATTATACAAAGCTGTCGCGCTGTTTTTCACAAAATCCAAGTTTTTCCCTATTCCTTACAAGTGAAATTCATATTCTGAAATTGCCTTACAAAGCTCAACTCCCGCCTCAATATCCTTTTTTGACGCTACGGCGCTCTGGCTGTGTGGATATCTTGTCACTACGACAATTCCGCCAGCCCTCACACCAAACCCTGAGACATTCATGCTGGAGGCATCCGTTCCGCCCTTGTCAATGACCTCTCTCTGATACTTGATGTTTCGCTCCTCACAGCAGGCGATCATCGCCGCCACCACATCCTCATCGCACACCACAGAAGGATCAGAAAATTTAATGGCAATCCCCTCGTCCAAGGCGTTGCTTCCCTCCAAATCACATGGATAATCGTGCGCAGGCGTAATATCGACCGCTATTCCAATATCTGGCTGAATCCTAGCCGCAGCCGGCTTGCTTCCCCTGCATCCAAGCTCCTCCTGAACGCAGAATACATAATAAATATCATTGGGACCATTCCCCTGATTCTCCTTAAGTGCCTGCAAAAGCTGATAACAGCCAATCCGATTATCCAACGACTTGCTCGCAATGCGATTGTTGACAAGCTCTACATAAGGCCCATAATAGCCGCACACATCGCCCACCTTCACATAATTCTCCGCATCCTCCTTCGAGGTTGCCCCAATGTCAATATAGAGCTTTCCGACATCATTCTTCGCATCCTCAATGGAACCCATACAGCCGACCACCCCGCTGATTCCATTTCGGAAACGCACTCTGCCATTATAGGCGGAACCCGCCCAGTTCCAGCCCAGATTGCAGACGCGAAGCCTGCCGTCCGCCTCAATCTTTTTCACCATAAAACCGATCTCATCCATATGAGAGGAAAACATAATGCTCTTTGCCAGAGGACCACCCTATACCTTTTTTAAAACAATAAGATATCCGATGGCAGCCTTGAGAATTTCATCTGCATATGGTGCCGCCTCAGCCTCAATCAGATTGCGGACCTCCTTTTCATAACCTGCGATTCCCTGCGCCTGTGTCAATCTTATAAGCAAATCCTCATCCCTCATACATCCTCACTCCCCTCTGTACATTGACAGCCAATGCTTTGCTGCTTTAAAGTATTGCTTTGCAAATATAAATTGATACGATTGTATCATTTTTTTATAGATTTTGCAATATGCAAAATGCAAATTCTCTGCTATTTCAATCATAGATGTTTTTGGAATATTGACACCACTTTACAACTTTTTCACTTATCTACTTGTTTCAAGGCTTTCATACGGATTCTTGATTTTATGTGAGTTTCGATGATTTGC
>CAMWWW010000193.1 GCA_947178015.1 uncultured Clostridia bacterium | reverse complement strand
ATGGTTCCTTTCAACAAACTCATGCAGCATAGAAATATTTTTACTTCTATAATCATATAAATTATCTCTATATTTTTTTGTTAAATATGAATTTTCTGTACGATAATAATATAAATAATTATGCAAGATACTCATTGTATGAATCTTTTCCATATATCTAAGATTAAACTGCAGATCCTCTCCCATCTCCATATCCTCCGGCATTCGGATATGCTCTTGATCCAATATTTCCTTACAATATAACTTACAATATATAGAATTTAGCATCCCTGAATATATCATCTCTGTCACATGATGAATCATTTCTGTTTTATCATAATATAATTCTATCTCACCGCTGCTTTTTTGTTTTTCTCTTTTCTTTTTATAAAAAAAACACATAACAAAATCCAATTTATATTCTTCGGCTGTACGCACAAGGCACTGAATATAATTTTCGTCCACGATATCATCCGCATCCACAAATGCAATATAGTCCCCTTTTGCTGCCTGAATTCCCTGATTTCTCGCAGCTCCCGGCCCTTTGTTCTCCTGCTGAAGAAGAACAATATCCGCTTTCTTCTGATATACTCTCACTATATCCGCTGTATGATCCATGGAACCATCATCTACCACAATAATCTCTATCTCTGCATATGACTGCGCCATCACTGAATTTAAACACTCTGCTATTGTATTTTCACAATTATATGCAGGAATAATTACGGAAACCAGCATCATTTTCTCTCCATATGTACTATACCATTCTGCAGCTACCACATTCATAATAAATCCTTCTCATTTGTTTAGAAATCAACGATTTTTCAAATAAATGTATCTTCTTTTTATTATATGCTCCAAAAGCCTCCCTCTGTTTATCAGAAACTGCCATATTATATATTGCCTGTATATATTTTTTCTCTGGTACCCTATAGCCCCCTCTCTTCTGCTCAATTAGATCTCTATTTCCTCTAATATCACCACATATACAAGCAAGTCCACTAGCCATTGCTTCCATCAATGATACATTGAGTCCTTCCCTTTTAGAAGGAAGAATATAAATATCTGCTGCATTTAATAATTGGGGCACATCATAACAAAAACCAAGTAAATGAATGTGTTCACTGACATGAAGCTGTTCTGCACTCTTTCTCAATACATGATAGCAATCTCCTGCACCGACAATAAAATAATGCAACTTATAATAAAGATCAAATTTTCTTTTCTTTATTTCTGCTAATGTTTTTACTACAGCAATATGATTCTTATTTTGATTTAACTCGCCAACAGATAGCAGCATAATCTCACAATCTTTCACTCCTAACTGTTTTCTCTTTTCACTTCTATCTATACCATCTAATTCAAATTTTTCAATCTCAACTCCAACTCCGGGCACATATTCTATTCTATTTGCATGAAAATATTTTTTTGCCCTTTTATAATCCTCTTTATTAATTGTAATTAATATATCCGTCCAATAACTTAACGCCCACTCTATTGGATAATAGAACAACCAGTTTTTTATCGGTGCTCCTTTAAAAAAATGAAATCCATGAGCTGTATAGATCACTTTTATGTTCCTTTTATGGCCAACCAATCTTCCTATTACTCCGCCAATTGGTGAATGACAGTGAAGAAACACATATTGATTTTCCTCTGCCAGCCTTTTTACCTGCCTGTATGCTTTATAATCCTGCTTTATATCAAATACTTTTCTTGTAAAATCTATCTGATAATACTTTACTCCCAGTTCAGACAAACGCTCTTTCATCCTCTGTATTTTCTGGATAGAACAGGCATTCCCTCTCTCAAAATTACAGGCAACCTCCACCTTATATCCCATCTGGAGCAGCATTTCAATATTTGACATATTAAACTGATCTATCATGGAAGCCACAGAAGCCAGCATCAGCATTTTTTTCAATCTCGTTTTTCCTCCCATTCTTTTCTTTTTGTATTTTTTTCTTCTTTCTATTTTCTTCTTGCTGGAATTCCTATATATGTACCCGGAATCTCTATATTATGAATCACCACTGCTCCTGCTCCAACGATACAGCTCTCACAGATGAAAACCTGATTATTTACTATCGCTCCCGCTCCAATCCACGAGCCGCAGCCCACCGACACTCCGCCTGCCAAATGCGCACCTACCGATACATGACTATAGTCACCTATTGTACAGTCATGATCTATCGATGATGATGTATTGACAATACAGCCTGATCCAACAATCGTTTTGCAATTTATCACCGCTCCCGCTGACACCATGCTTCCTGCTCCAATCTCCACACAAGAACCTATCACTGCTTCTGGATGAATTAAGGATACAATCTTACATCCCTTCCTTATTATTTCTTCTTGTATTGTCTTACGTACCTCTCCATCTCCTATCGCAATAAAAAAATCATATCCCATATAATCTTTTGCATCTTTTATTGTTCCAGCTACAGGATAATTCAAACACTCTTTGATCTCTGTATTGTCGTCTAAAAATACGATCTGCTTATATCCCATTTTTGCCGCAATATCAGCCGCAACCTTTCCATGTCCTGATGCGCCAATAATCATAAGCTTTTTCATATCTATTCTTTCCTCATCCTATTCCTTATTTTCTCTTTCCTCCATTTCCTTATTTCCCATAAATGGCTCCATTGTAGCAGAGCCATCCGCATGAATTCCCTTACGGCTAAGCACTATCCCGATTGTTTTACAGAGAATCCTTACGTCACCCCAAAATGTAATTTTTTCTACATACCTCACGTCCTCTTCAAGCTTCTTCTCCCATGACAGCTCATTCCTTCCCGATACCTGTGCTAATCCTGTCAGCCCCGGCCTCACCTCATGGCGGCGCGACTGTCTTTCACTATAACGCGGCAGATATTCCATTAGCAGTGGTCTTGGCCCCACCAGCGACATATCCCCTTTTATAATATTTATCAGCTCTGGAAGCTCATCCAATGATGTACTTCTAAGCACCTTCCCAAACTCTGTCATCCTCTCCTCATCTGACATAAGCTTCCCATCCTCTCCGCATTTCTCTGTCATAGTCCGAAATTTATATATTGTAAATTCCTTCTCATTCCATCCCGGACGCTTCTGTTTAAACAAAATAGGAAAACCTAGCTCTCTTTTTACCAAAAAGGCTGTCATAGTCATTACAGGACTGAACAGAAACAGAGCGGTTCCAGCACATAGGATATCCAGAGGTCTTTTCACTGCTGCCTCATACAATCCATATGGCATATGCCCTCCCGTTTCTTCTGCCTTTCTTCTTTTTTCTCTCCAAATTATCCCTGCCCAAGCATACAGCCATGCTGTTCCAGCAAAAAGCAGAACCCATTTTTTTCTTAGTGTTTTCATTCCTATACCTGTGTTTGAAAATGCTATTGAAAACATCTGGATATGATTTCAATCACCTTGTCCTGCTCTGCTTCTGTCATCTTAATATCTGATGGCAGGCATATACCACGATTAAAAATATCCTCCCCAACATCCTCTAGCTCTCTTTCTTTTCGGTATGCATTTGTCATCCCTCTCTTTATTCCTTCTGCCGTCACATAATTGTGATTTCTATAAAGCGGCTGCAAATGCATTGGTTTCCAGATTGGACGCCCCTCTGCATAAAAAGCAGAAAGCGCCTCCAAAATCTCCGTCGGACAACTCTTCCCTTTCTCTGAAATATACAATGCTTCTCTTTCTCCTCTCACCGTTCTGCACAAATATTTTTTATCAATAAGCAGACAGCTCAGCCAATGATTGGGAATCGCTTTTCCTTCCTCATAGGGATTCAGACTTACCGGCAGATTGTTCAAGCCTTCCTTGTACCGCCTGTATATCCTTCTTTTGGCACGAATATGCTCATCCAAATATGGCATCTGCCCTCTTGCCACTCCAGCCACCACATTGCTCATCCGGTAATTATATCCAATTTCTTCATGCTGGTACCATGGGGCATCCTCGCGAGACTGGGTGCTCCATTTACGGACTTTCTCTGCTTCTTCCACGCTATTGGTCAGAAGCATGCCTCCTGAGGAACCTGTTATTATCTTATTCCCATTAAAACTAATCACATTGAAATTTCCAAATGAACCAGTCTGCTTTCCCTGATAAACAGCCCCCAAGCTTTCTGCCGCATCCTCAATTATCAACGCACCATGTTCTTTCGCAATCATAAAGATTTCATCTAGCTTTCCCGGCGTTCCATACAAATGTGTCAGCACGACTAGCTTGACATCGGGATACAGCTCAAAAGCGCGAGACAGAGCCTTTGGGTCCATATTCCAAGTATCCCGCTCTGCATCAATAAAAACTGCCTCCCCGCCCTCATAAGCAATAGGGTTTGCCGTAGCGCTGAAGGTTAGATCCGAACAAAATACCCTCTTACCATACAGACTCCCGCCCGCACCCAATCCATCTGGCGCAGCTATACTGCTGGAAGAATGATAGAGCTGTCCTGCTGCCAGTTTAATGGCAAGATGAAGAGCTGCCGTACCAGAAGACAGAGCCACTGCAGCACCAACTCCAGTATAAGAAGCCACAGTTTTTTCCAGCTTATCAATATTTTTCCCTGTTGTGCTCATCCAGTTTGTCTGGTATGCCTCTGTGACATATGCCATTTCCTTCCCATGCATAGTGGGGGAAGACAGCCATATCTTGTTCTCAAACGCTTCTATATCTTTAAATCTTTGATCTGATTGAATCTCCATTCTCTTCTCCTACCTATCTTTTCAAAACCTATATCCGAAAACACACCAAAAATCACTATAACTCCCAGTACAACTGCTTTTCGCATCTTTAAAGGATAACACTTCCGGGCGGTACTGTACCTGCAGGCCAATTCCTCAGAATTTTCCTGTTCAAACAAATCCATTCTCAAAAAGTATACTTTTTGAGAATGAACCACCTTTTGTGCACTTTGTATAAAAATTTCAAAAAAAGCGCTTGCAAAAGCCGTGAAATATGGTAAAATAGCACATAGAAAAACCACTCCGAAAAAGTATACCTTTT
>CAMWWW010000192.1 GCA_947178015.1 uncultured Clostridia bacterium | reverse complement strand
GTTATTATATACCACAAAACGCCATGGCTGCCCATTTAGGGAGGAAGGCGCAAGTGCCGCTGCCCGGAGAATTGTCATAAGCTCGCTGGAAGGTTCCTCTTTAAAGACACAGATTTTATTTAAAGGCATACGCTTGATGCTTTTATCTGTGCGATACAGGTATTTTTTGGGATAACCTGCCGCCATCACCAGAACTTCTTTTAGTCCATCCTTTTCTTTGCAGATCTTTAAAAGCCCCTGAAAGCAAGTTCCGATTCCCTTTGCCGCAAGATATAAGGAAAGCTCCTCCATCACATAGCCAGCGTTTCGATAAGCCTCTTGGCTTTCCTCGGTCAGAAAGCTGATGTAGTACGGCGCTTTTACAGCAAATAGACCACCGCCCTGCCGCTTCTCATTTATGTTGCACGTCACCTCCAGATGATAGGGAATGTCTGGATACAATGCCAGCATTTCCCGCTCGTACCGTACAAAACCATGAAGAACAGACTCATCCAACTGCCTTATCTGAAACTCCCTCACCGACTGACGCTTTCCTATCATATCATACAAGTTCACCTTATCCACCCCATTGTCTGTTATTTACGATTAAGTATAGCACATATCATACACTTTTATTGCTTATTTCTGTCACTATTTTTCTTAATTTTTTGTTAAGATTTTACAATTCCATATGTTTCATAAATATCTCTGGAAAATCCTCCATATTTGCCAGATGAATATGCTCGATCTTAGAAAAAAGTCCCTCTATTTCTTCTATTGCACCACTATCTGTACCAAATTCTATTTCTTTTTTAAGAAACCTGATCGCTCCTTTTAGAGATGTATTCCCCACCACAAGGGTTCTGCGCTCCGTTCCTCTGGGCAGCAGACCCACATAAACTGCCTTCTTGACCGACATACCGGCTCCAAATCCTCCGGCAAGCAGATATTCCTTGCCCTGCTCCTGTCGCAGCCCCACTCTTCTAAGCAGAATTTCCACTCCCGCCGCAATCGCGGCCTTTGCCATCTGAAATTCACGGATATCCCCCTGTGTGAGAAAAATGGCTCTTCCCCCTTCTCCCCTTGCCAAAGCATATCCCTTCTCCTGCCATGCGTGCTGCATCAGCCCAGCTTTGTCAATTATCTGAAGTCTTCTAAGATCCGCCGCTGCTTCGATTAAACCGCTGCCGCAGATACCCACGGGCGGCATATCTTGAATGGTACGGCAGAGTAGCATATCTCCCTCCGTCCAAGTGGCACATATTGCCCCCGGCAAAGACGCCATGCCGCTTGAGATGCTGCCTCCCTCAAACACGGGTCCCGCCGCCGTGGAAGCTGCCACAATTTTATTCGTGCCGACAAAGGCAAGCTCTCCATTTGTGCCAAGATCCAAAAACACGGACGCCTCTCTCTTTGTCTGCGAAATCAGCTCATAGAGCCCCGCGGTAATATCTCCTCCCACAAAACCTGCTATACATGGGAATCCTGTGACAAGCAGTCTCTCTGCGCCCTTTTCCATACGCGCTATATCCACCGAGACTTCCTCTGAAAAAAGCTGACCATATTCTGCGTGGATAAATTTCTTTATCGACGGCAAAAACGGATAACTTCCAAGTTCCTTTACAGAAATTCCAAAGAAGAGCTGCTCCATCGTCGTATTTCCAGCTATCACAATATGTCTTACCGATCGAAGGGTAAGCTTTTTTTGACCAAGCAGCAAAAAAAGCCCCATGCGAATATCACGGCGAATCGATGCTGTAAGTACAGACTCTTGTCCTTTTCCGGCAAACGCAATGCGACTTACCACATCAGCTCCATAGCTGCGCTGATGGTTCAACCCTGTCTGTGTAGCAACCACCTTGCCCTCTTGATCCAATAGAGCAAAGGCGAGCGTGGTGGTTCCTATATCAATGGCGATGGCAAAGGAAGCTCCCTTTGCCAAAGCAATCGGTTCTTCCCTCTCCATCGCCAGCACCTTTATCGCTTCCTCACCAGCTACCTCTACTTCCATTTCACAATCGGACAGCGGGACACTCTGACAGGCGATTCGGAATCCCTCCTCTATCTCTTTTTCTGACAGATGTGTTCTGTCTGCATCACTAATCTGTGTTCTGCCGCTTATCAGCTTTACCCTACAAGCTCCGCAGCTCCCTCTGCCGCCGCAGGGGGAGGGCACATCGCAAAGCTGCTTTCGCACACCCTCCCAGAGATTTTTCTCTGTGCCTTTTACTGTGATCCTTGTCATATGCCTCCCTCTGCCGTCCTTCAAAAGAATGGTATCCCTATTCTGCTGTCAGTTCTTCCATCTGCTTTACAAACTCCTCGAACACAGCCAACGCTTCCTTTACCGGCTCCGGCTTTTCCATATCCACACCTGCGATCCGAAGCAGCTCGATCGGATACATCGAACAACCACCGCTCAGGAATTTCTTATAATCCTTCACCGCAGCTTCTCCTTCCTTCAAGATTCTGCTAGACAGCGCCATCGCTGCGGAAAATCCCGTCGCATACTGATATACATAGAACGAATTATAAAAATGCGGAATTCTCGCCCACTCCATATCGATCTGCGGATCAATCACCATATCCGGCCCAAAATATTTCTCATTTAAATTATGATAAACAGATTTTAATACCTCAGCATTAAGAGATTCCCCAGCATCCACCATATCATGTGTCAGCTTCTCAAACTCTGCAAACATGGTCTGACGGAACAAAGTACTCTTAAACTGCTCCAAGAAATAGTTGATAAGATATGCCTTCTGCTTCTTATCCTCTGTCTTCTTTAACATATCCTGTATCAACAATGCCTCATTGCAGGTAGAAGCCACCTCTGCGACAAAAAGACGATACCCCGCATTCACATAGGTCTGGTTCTGATCCGAATACCAAGAATGAAGCGCATGTCCCATCTCATGCGCAAGCGTAAATACATGATTCAAGCTCTCGTTATAGTTTAACAGCACATAAGGATGCACGCCGTAGGAACCCCAAGAATAAGCGCCGCTTCTCTTTCCCTGATTCTCGTAGACATCGATCCAACGCTCGCTAAAGCCCTTCTCCAAGAGCGCGATATAATCCTCTCCCAGCGGATGAAGCCCTTCCTTCACCATCTGCTTTGCCTGCTCAAAATCAATCTTCTGCTCGTCCTGATCCACTAACGGCGCATAGACATCGTACATATGAAGTTCGTCTACCTTAAGAAGCTTTTTCCTAAGAGCCACGTAGCGGTAAAATACTGGGAGCGCCTCATGTACCGCATCAATCAGATTGTCATATACAGATACTGGAATATTGCTGCCAGAAAGAGATGCCTCTCTCGCACTGCCAAAATTCCGCACCTTTGCATAGAAGGAATCTTTCTTTGCATTTGCCTGATACAATGCGGCAAGTGTATTTTCGTAACCCTGATAAGGACGATAACAAGTTTCCATCGCTGCCTTTCTCACTTCCCGATCCTTGCTCTCCATCAACTTTCCATATCTTCCATGCGTCAGCTCGACCTCCTGACCATTCTCATCCTTCACAATACCAAAACGAATATCTGCATTATTGAACATGGAAAATACATCACCCGCCGTGTTGGAAAATTCTCTTGTCTTGGACAAAAGCTCCTCGATCTCCTTTGGCAGAATATGCTCCTTCTGACGGAACAGATTTGCAAACATCTGGCGATATTCCGAAAGCCCGCTCTCCTCCTTGAAAAACTGCTCCAGCTTATCCTCCGGCATAGCCAAAAGCTCCGGCTCAAAATAAGAACAGAGACTATTAAACTTTACCATCAGGCTGTCCGCCCTCGCTGAAAAATCCTGATACACACTTCTTCTGGTATCCTCATGAAGCTTCTGGTTCGCGTAGACATAAATACGCTCCAACTGCTCCCCAACCGCATCATTCTCCTTTAAAGCCTGAAGCAGCACCGACGCGGATTCCGAGAGCCGTCCCTGAAACTCCAAAAGCTTCGGCATCCTCTCCTTTATCTGCTCACAGCTTTTTTCCCACATGGCATCCGACTCAAACATATCCTCCATCTTCCATGTATCCTGCGTCTTTTGCTCACTCCGTTCCACTAACTTCACTGTCTCACTCATTCTCTTTTCATTTCCTTTCCTTCCTATTATTCTATCACTTCAGAAGAAATACCAAAGATTCTCTCTGTATTCTCCCTTGCGTGCTCTATAAGCTCCTCCTCCGAAATGCCCCTATACTTGGCAAGCTCTCTAACCACATACACGATATTTTGCGGAACATTATTTCTGCTAAGCCCCGGCACATTCCTTGGAGTCAGATAAGGGGCATCCGTCTCGACAAGAATCCGATCCAGCGGAAGCAGCCGAACCGCTTCCCTAAGCTCCCTCGCGCGGCGTTCATCACAGATCCAGCCGGTAATGCCAATAGAAAAACCCATGGAAAGATACTGCTCCAACACTGCCCTTCCACCTGTAAAACAGTGTACCACCGATTTTTTACATATATCCGGGTGTTTCTTAAATCTTTTTACAAAAACATCCGACGCGCTGCGCTCATGCAGGAATAACGGCTTGTCAAGCTCCTCGGCAAGTAGAATATGCTTCTCCAAGCATCGAATCTGATTCTCCCTTGTCGAGAACATGCGGTCAAAATCAAGCCCACACTCCCCGACTGCGACGATCTTCCTATTTTCCTTCACAAGTCTTCTAATCTGTTCAAAATCCTCCTGCCTTGCCGAATCTGCATTATGTGGATGGATGCCGGCCGTCCCATATGCATCATGACACTTGACAAACGCATCAATTCTTTTGTTTTCTTCTCGGTCCGTTCCCGTCAAAATACATACCACGCCCGCCTCTTTTGCCTCCCGGATCACCCTTTCTGGATCAGGGAATTGTCTGCAAAATAAATTGAGCCCAATATCATAATATGTAAACTGCATAAACTGCTCCTTCCATCACATCTGTCATTTTCAATCAAACCGAAAAGCTATGCCCTACAAATATAGCTTCGCAATACCGATGATTCTGCCCAAATATTA
>CAMWWW010000191.1 GCA_947178015.1 uncultured Clostridia bacterium | reverse complement strand
GCTATGCGGACCTTTGTCGAAAATGATTACATAAATCGCCTTTACAAAAACTTATACACAGTTGTAAAAATATATTGACCGTTGGTCGAATTAATGTTATTCTATTTTTGAATAATTTTCGACTTGCGGTCGAAATGTGGCTTGTGGTAGATAGTCCACGGTTAGTCAAATAGTACCCTATGGTGGTATGCCGATCGTTTGTTGAATGAGAAAATGGAGGAATGGAAGATGACATATTCAGAATTTTTTGCAGAGGTTAAAAGTGTATTTATGGACGCAGATGTGAGTGATGTGAAGGAACATCTGGCATATCAGTTTAATATTGTCGGTGAGGCAGAGGGAATCTTTTATGTGGAAGTGAAGGATGGCAAGCTTTATGTAGAGCCGTATGAATATTATGACAGAGATGCCATGTTTATCTGCACGGCTGAGAGGCTTAAAAAGATTGCGGAGGGAACCTTAGATCCAGTTAATGCATTTCTTACGGGAAGGCTTAAGGTGGAAGGAAATATTGACAAGGCGCTTAAGCTTAAGGATTTGATTGAGAGCAGAAAGAAATAGGCACAGCTTGTGTGGCAGCACAGAGAGGAGGCGTGAGATGAAGCGTTTTGTTGGAAAGCTTGCCGCCATTGCTGGAGTGCTTACGGCTTCACAGCTTGCGGAGGCGGTATATTTTTACCGCAGAACCATGATGCGGGGCAATGCCAAAGTGGAGCGCACCATAAAGATGGCGGGTACGGACTGGAATCAGTATAGGACTCTTATTGGACAGCGGAAGGAAGCGATGCTTTTAAGAGAGCACAGGGAGGTGTCTTGTGAGTCGGAGGACGGGCTTAGGCTTTATGCAAATTATTTTCCGGGGGCGGACAGAAAAAAGCTTGTGATTTGTTTTCATGGTTATACCAGCGAGGGCATGAAGGATTTTATTGGACTCTCAGATTATTATCAAAAGAGGGGTTATGGTATGCTTTTGCCGGATGCGCGGGCGCATGGAAAGAGCGAGGGAGTCTATATTGGCTTTGGCTGTCTTGACAGAAAGGACGCGCTTCGATGGATAGAATGGGCGATCGAGGAGTGCGGGGAGGAGGTAGAGCTTTTGCTGCACGGGATCTCGATGGGAGGTGCGACGGTGCTGATGACAAGTGGACTTGCGCTGCCAAAGCAGGTAAAGGGGATTGTCTCTGACTGCGGTTTTACCTCGCCCAAGGAGGTCTTTACGTATGTGCTGCACACCATGTATCATCTTCCGGCGTTTCCGGTAATTGCGATTGCAGATTATATTAATCGGAAGAAGGCGGGCTATGGGATGGATGAGTGCAATGCGGCGAGAGAGGTCAGAAAAGCATCGGTGCCGATTTTAATGATTCATGGCTCTGCGGATACCTTTGTGCCGGCAAGTATGTGCGAGAGGATCTTTGAAAGCTGTAGTGCGCCGAAAAGAAAGCTGATTGTGGAGGGAGCCGCGCATGCAGAAAGCTATTACAAAGCCATGGAGACGTATGAGAGCGCACTCAATGATTTTATCGATGATTTATAGCATTTATAGCATAGTAAGGATGGAAAAGCGATGCGGGAGGTAACAGGATGATGAGAAAAAGAAAAGGGTATCCGGTGTATCCATTGACGGTTGCCCAGAAATTCCATATATTTTATCTAAAGTATTGTCCTAAGAAGCAGGTGGTAAATATTGGAACCAGCCTGACCATTGAGGCAGATCTTGATTTTGGAGAGCTGAAAAAGGCGATCTACAAAGCATATGAGCGCTGCGATTCCATGCGTCTGCGCTTTGCAAAGGACAAGGATGAAGTTTGGTATCAATATGTGGTGGAGAAGGAAGAGAGAGACATTGAGTTTGTAGATTTCACAGGCTCCACCATGGAGGAGGCAGAGGCAGAGCTGCAAAGGTGGACGGAGGTTCCATTTAAAAGGGAGGACAGCCCGATGAACCGGCTGGTTATGATTCGTATGCCAGATGGTTACAATGGGATCTATTTGCTGGTGGATCATTTGACCATGGATGCGCAGTCCTTAATCTGTTTTATGAAGGATATTATAGAGCTGTATTGCAGCGCTAATTTTGAGGGAGTGGAATATCCAAAGGAGATGGCCTCCTATATTGAACAGCTTGAGAAGGATCTTGCCTATGAAAAGGGATGTAGAGCGAGGGAGAGAGATGAGGAATTTTTCCATAAGTTAATTGACAGCTCTGAGCCAATCTACAATGGGATTGACGGTCCTAAAAGGTTGAAGGAGGAGAGAAGAAAGACCAAGAATAAGAAGCTTCGGGCGGCGGTCAATGTCTCCGATTCGGTGGATTCTGCCTTGGATATTTTTCATCTGGAGGGTGCGCCGACCAAGCGGTTGATGGATTTTTGCGAACAGCATCATGTATCCTTGGTTTGTTTGCTTTTGATGGGTCTTCGCACCTATTTTCAGAAAATGAATGGAAATGATGATGTCTCGATCAATACAGCGATTGCGAGAAGGGCGACGCTGCTTGAGAAAAAGTCTGGCGGCACAAGAATTCATTCCTTTCCATTCCGTACCATTATTCCGAAAGATAAAACTTTTATGGAGGGAATCTGTGAGATACGTAATCGGCAGAATGAAATGTTCCGTCATGCCAACTACGATCCCGTTTCCTATTTTGCATATCGCAGGCAAGCGTATCACAATGAAAATGGGCAGACCTATGAACCGATGTCTTTGACCTATCAGCCTATGACGCTTCGTGATAAAGGTTTGGATAAGCTGGGAGATATCCGCTATAAGACAAAATGGTATCCCAATGGCGCGACCACGCAGGCAATGTATCTCACTGTTATGCATCGCCCGGAGGACAATGGACTTGATTTTAATTTTGAGCATCAGATAAAGGCGGTATCCAAGGAGCAGTTGGAGTATCTGTATTATTATTTGTGCAAAATTATGTTTAAGGGAATTGAGAATCCAAATTTGACAATCGGCGATATTATGAATTTGGTTTAATCTTGGCAAGCAGCGAAGCAGATGGGGAATGTTTGCTTTGATAGGAATCCATACATAGAGAGGAGAAAAATCCATGTTTGAGAAGCTAGTAAAGGTAATCTGCAATTATGTGGAGGTAAGTCCCGATCAGATTACGGGGGAATCCAGATTTATGGAGGATTTGGGTTTTACTTCATTTGATTTTATGAGTATGCTGGGAGAGCTGGAGGATGAGCTTGATGTGGAGATTGATCAGCAGAAGGCTGCCGATATCCGCACGGTATCTGAGGCTGTCAGCTATCTGGAGTCATTGAAGGCGTAGGGAAGAAAAAGGGGGAGACTATGGTATATAGTACAATTCGGGATATTCTTGTGGGAGCAGAGGGACAGTTTGGAGCAGAGGATGCCGTTCGCTACAAGGTGGGAAAGGAACAGGTTGAGAAGAAATCTTACACGCAGCTTAAGCAGGACAGCGAGCGTTTTTCTTTTGCGCTTTGTGCATTGCAGGAGCAGGGGAGTCATGTGGCAATTACCGGTCTAACCTCGTATCCTTGGCTTGTGGCGTATCTTGGCACAGTGAACAGTGGAAGTGTGGCGGTTCCGCTTGATGTCTCTCTTCCTGCTGAGGAAATGTGTGAGCTTATCGATCGTTCGGATAGTACGGTGCTGGTGCTAGATGAAATAAGGCAGGATGTGGCGGCGATAGTGAAGGAACGCTGCCCAAAGCTGAAACATCTGATCTCCATACAGAAACAGGAGCATGATAACCAAGCGCTTTCCTTTCAAGCGCTGTTGGCGGAGCAAGATGCGTTGATGGAACAAAAGGCAGGCTTTGCATATCAGCCGGAACCAGAAAAACTCTGCACAATTATGTTTACTTCTGGTACGACTGGAAAAAGCAAGGGCGTCATGCTGACGCACCGGAATATGGCAGAAAATGCCACCTGCCTAGATATGAAGATTCCGTCCAGAACCGTCATTCTGTCCGTACTACCCATTCATCATGCCTATTGCCTCAGCATGGATATTCTAAAAGGAATATCGCTGGGAAGTGTGATCTGCATCAATGATTCTCTGATGCGTGTGGCAAAGAACTGTAAGCTTTTCCAGCCTGATATGATACTGATGGTGCCTCTCATGATTGAGAGCATGGCAAAGAAGCTGGAAGAGGTTGCCGGTGTGCCGCCGCAGATCGTGAGAAAAGAGGTATTTGGAGATAAGCTTCACACGATATGCAGCGGAGGCGCATATCTAAATCCCGCATATCTGGATCTCTTTGCAAAGTATGGAATCACCATTTTGCAGGGCTATGGCATGACGGAGTGCGCTCCAGTTATCAGTACAAGCGTTAGCTGGAACATAAAGAAAGAGGCGGTTGGCCAGCTTATTCCAAACTGTGAGGCGAAGGTGGTTGACCATGAGCTGTGGGTGCGCGGCAGCTCCGTAATGCAAGGATACTACAAAATGCCAGAGCAGACAAAAGAAGTGCTGCAAGATGGATGGCTTGCCACAGGAGATCTGGGTTATGTAGATGAAGAGGGATTCGTCTATCTAACCGGAAGAAAGAAAAATCTGATTATCACAAAAAATGGGGAAAATGTCTCACCCGAAGAGCTGGAAAATAAGATTGGCGAGGATCGTTTAATACAAGAGATCTTGGTCAGAGAGCAGGACGGCGTGATCGAGGCAGAAATATTCCCCGACTACGAATATGCCAAAAAGAATGGAATAGACGATATATTAGGTTATCTTCAAAAGGTAGTGGATGAGTACAACAAAAAAGCATCTATCTATAAAAGAATATATCATATAAAAGTAAGAACAACAGAATTCGAAAAAACACCATCTAAGAAGATAAAACGATATTAGGGGATTTTTCGAGAATGGTTTTTAATCCTCCGTCATCGCCAAAGCGTGTCAAAATAATCATCGATACACGCTCACGTTGTGTGATATTTGAAATAAATGCGGCTGACATGGCCGACAACACCGCACGAATTTGGCACAAATCTCTTAAATGATATCACACATTTAAC
>CAMWWW010000190.1 GCA_947178015.1 uncultured Clostridia bacterium | reverse complement strand
TCCCACAAATTGTGACGCACATCTGGCAGAAAGCATTTTTCAAACACGCTCTAGCAAGGTGTCTGCAACTACTTAACAGGAGAGGGGATTGATTATATGCATCCGATATTCCGTTATTCGGATGGAAGCACAAGGATAATAGGAATATGGGATCAGACAATTCAGACAGGCGAGCCGCCGGCAGGAATTTTGTACGGGAGTGAATATACAAAGGAACAGATTGATCAGGCGCTAAAGCTTGACGACCCCTATCAACTGGTGCCGACGACGGATGACAATGGCCATGGGACGTTTATGGCAGGAATCGCCGCGGGCGGCGAGGATGTGGACAATGACTTTATTGGGGCAGCGCCGCGGGCGGCGATAGCCATGGTGAAATTAAAGGAAGCAAAGCCCTATTTAAGAGAGTATTTCCGAGTGAAAGAGGAAGCTTATGCGGTTCAGGAAAATGATATTATGATGGGAATTAGGTATCTTCTGGATCTGTCCGGGCGTCTAAATATGCCGGTGGTGATTCTGATCACGCTTGGGACAAATATGGGAGGGCATAGCACAGGTACGTATTTAAGTAACCTGCTGTCCAATATTTCTTCTTATATCGGGCTGTGCACAGTAGTGTCCGGCGGCAATGAGGGCAATGAGAATAGCCATTACAGAAGCAGAGTTCCCTCCATGGAGAATTCTGAGACGGTGGAGCTTACAGTGGCAGAGGGCAGCATTGGTTTTACTATGGAATTTTGGACAACAATTCCGGCGTCCATTTCGTTTTCTATTATTTCTCCCACTGGCGAGCGGATCAGAGATATGAGGGCTCGTCCGGGCAGACACGAAGAATTTCATTTTGTTTTTGAAAGTACAGTGATCACAATGGATTACATTATTCCTTTTGGGATTGAGGGAGAGAACGTGGTTTTTTTGCGCTTTATCGATCCGACTCCCGGATTATGGCGGCTGATAGTCAGCGGAAATTTTATCAATCCTGAAGAGAGCTTCGATATATGGCTGCCAGTTAGAGATTTTATGGGAAAGGGAACCTATTTTCTTCGTCCAGATCCCTACGTAACTTTGACCGATCCGGCAAATACGCCAAGGGTAATCACCGTCTCGGCATATAATCATCGCGATAACAGCGTTTATCTGCGATCCGGAAGGGGATTTAACCGCAACGGGGATATAAAGCCAGACTTGGCAGCGCCCGGTGTCAATGTTTTTGGACCTTCTCCCGGAGGTGGATTCACATCGCAGAGCGGGGCGAGTGTGGCGGCGGCACATGTAGCAGGAAGCGCTGCGCTTATGCTAGAATGGGGGATGGCGAGGAGCAATATATATTCTATGGATACGGGAAGTATTAAAGGGTATCTGATACGAGGGGCAGACAGAACACCAAACAGTGTCTATCCAAATAGAGAGTGGGGATATGGAAGACTGAATCTGTATCAATCCTTTGAGCAGTTAAGACTTTCATAAAAGAACCATGCAGCTTTATATAGTAGTGTTCGCAAATCTAAAACCAATGGATGTCGTCTTGTTCGAGAAAGGTTCCCATAGTTTGTTTGGTGGACTTTCTCGAACAAGAGCGAATAGAAGCGAAGTGAAATGGAAAATAGAGGATTTTTATAGGAACTAAATCATACGAAATTTATAACATGATTTGAGCATGTATATAATCGATAAATTAGGAGGGGGAAGTACATGAGTCAACCAAAAAGTGTATGGCATCTAATAGCCAAGAAGCCTTATGCCGCGCTTGCAGCAGCGTTGCTTATTGTGGTGCAGGCAGTTTTCCATGTGACAGAAGTGATTGTTTTGGAGGATTTTATTGACAATTTTTCAAGTCTTTCGTGGCAGAGTGCGATGCGATTTGTGATTCTGTTATCGGGAATCTATATTTTTTATTATGTAAAGGAACCTTTGCTTGGCTATCTTAAGGACAAAATCCGGCTTCAGTTTCGGGTGCATTTGGATCGTGCGGTTATTGAGAAGGCAGCCCGCATCTCAGTGGCAGCACTGGAATCTGCAGATCAGCAGGCGCTATTAAAACGGCTTCAAGATGAACCGGAGAAACGCTATGCCAATGGATTTTTCTCTATATTGCAGATTCTAGGAGGTCTGCTTGGTATGGTGGGAGTATTCTCCCTGATCGTAAATAGCGTTCCTTTTTTTCTGCCGGTCATTCTAGTTTTGTTGGGGTTGATGGTTATTGCATTTCGTTTTATTGGGAAAAATAAAGTGGCGATGTACCAGACAAGACAGGAGATTGGAAGAAGAAGCGAATATTTGTCCGATCTTTTATTTGATAGACGTCTGGCACAAGAAAAAAAGCTGTTTGGCTATACAAATTATATCCAGAAGCTTTATGAGGAAGAGACCATACGATCTGGAAAGAAGATGATAAAAAGTATCCTTTTTACAAATGCAGTTTTATGGATTTATGATAATATTACCTACCTGTTCTCTGCGTCGGCCTACTTGCTTTTTCTAATTCCACTATATAGCGGAAAGATTGATATTGGATTGTATATTGCGATTATTCCTGCACTGACAAGACTGGGGACTTTTTTTGTGACGGCTGGCAGCAGCTATCTGCCCGTTTATAAGGAATATCAGGCGTGCTTTCAGGATCTGAAAAAGCTGTATAGCCTGCCGGAGCAGTATTATGTATATAAGGAGGAGAGTGCGCCGTCAACTTTTCATGTGATAAAAGGAGAGAATATCGTGTTCCGTTATCCGGGACAGGAAAAGCCGGTTTTAAATGGCTTGAGCTTCTCCTTTTATTCTGGAAAAAATTATGCTTTGGTAGGAGAGAATGGTTGTGGCAAGTCAACATTGATCAAGCTGCTTATGGGATTTTATAAGCCAGAGAGCGGCTCCATCACAATAGACGGGGAAGATATTCACAAAATGGATTTCGCTAAGCTCCAGCACTACTTTTCAGCAGTATTTCAGGATTTTAACCGCTATGACTTTACCATCGAGGAAAATATCCTAATCTCAAGATTAGGAAGCAAAGAAGAATTAGAAATGCAACATGCGCTGCAGCAGGCAGAGTTGGATCAGTGGGTGTTGTCCTGTTCAGATACATATCATACCATGCTTGGAAATTTAGAGGAGGGTGGAGTGGAGCTTTCAGGAGGACAATGGCAGCGATTGTCAATCGCCCGTATGCTGTATCGCAAGGCAGGAATTTATATATGGGATGAACCGACGGCTGCCATGGACCCGCTGGCGGAGTCACGCCTTTACACCGCATTTTTGAAAAAGCGCTCGAAAGAATGTGCCAATATTTTTGTGACACATCGTCTTGGCGCAGCAGTTAGCGCAGATGAAATATGTGTGATGGAAAATGGCAGATTTGTGGAGCAGGGAAAACATACAGAGCTTATGCAAAAGGCAGATGGATTGTACTGTCGGATGTTTCAGGCCCAGAAAGGAATGTATCAATGAAAAATATAAGAAAGGTATTAAAGCTTGTGGTACCCATTGCCCCACTGCGCATGGCGGTCTATCTGCTGTTGTCGCTGCCGGGCGCCATTTTGCCGACCGTGATGTTGCATTTGCAGCGCCAGCTTGTGGACAATGTAGCTAATCTGAATAAAGAGCTGTCCATTTCGTATTATGTAAAACCAGTTTTATTTTTAATTGGCACCTATATGCTGCTTAGATTCTTTCAGTTAGCCGCCAATCAGTATATGGAATTTGGATACTTCCGCTATATCTTTATGGGGCTGGATAATCAGATACACAAAAAGAGCGCTCAGATTTCTTTAGAATACTATGACAATGCACAATATTATCAGATGGTGCAGAAGGCAAAGCACGCTTCTACATTTCTGGTATTTACCGCAAATTTGGCGATTTTGTCGTTGGTTCTTATCTGTAATTTGGTGTCCGTAGGAGGGTATCTTACCGCTTTACATCCTCTGCTAATTTTATTTGTCGTGCTGGTAAGTGTTCCAGTAATATTGGAAAAGCTGCAAGGTGCAAAGCATCGTTCCAACTTAATGCAATCTACCGTGCAGGCAGGACGCAGAAAGAAATATGCCTTTCAGCTTCTTGCCACAGGAGATAAGAAGAAGGAGCTCGCCCACCATGGTGCCAGCCACTATGTGGCGGATAAATATATTTCAGCCTGTGAGGACGCAGATAGAATAGAGCTTGTGCATATCCGCAAAATAGGGCGTGTTGGACTTGTCTATGCGATCATAAAAGCGTTGTTTCACAGCTTATCGATTTTGTTGATGGTATGGCTTCTGGTATCGGGAAGGATCACAATAGGCGGCTTCTCGGTTCTTCTAACCAGCTTTTCCACATTGACAAATGCTTTTACACAGCTATTTCAGCATGCAGGTGAAATTTTACAGACAGGTATGATGTCAGCCTCTTTTTTCTCGCTGATGGATCTGGAAATCTCAGATGGCACAAAAGCGATGGAACCTAGTGAAGAGATGGCAAGACTTTCACACGTCAGCTATCGCTATCCCAATTCCGATCACTATGCCTTAGAGGATATTTCCCTAGCTATTAAAAAAGGAGAAAGAATTGCGATTGTAGGAGAAAATGGGGCAGGTAAAACGACACTGGCAAAGCTATTGTCAGGCTTTCTGCTTCCTTCGGATGGTACAATGGAATTAGGGAATATCCCGCGCAAGCAACTAAAAGAAAGCAGTATTTTTGAGCATATCAGTGCGGTATATCAGGACTTTGGGCGCTATAAGCTCAGCTTAGCGCAGAATGTATATCTGGGAGATGCGATAGATGGAAACGGTTCCCCTAAGCCTATGGACAGAGGAAGGATGCAAGATGCGCTTAGCTGGGCGGGCTTATCTTTTTCTAAAAATGCAGAGGAGATGTATTTGGGAAAGGAGTTTGGCGGAATGGATATGTCTGGCGGACAATGGCAGAGACTTGCGCTGGCAAGAAGCTATTACAGGGACAGGCAGATCCTGTTTTTGGACGAACCCACAGCGGCGATTGATCCGCTGGAGGAGATGGCTCTCTATCAGAAGTTGGAGGATTTGGCAG